>CALRDY010000001.1 GCA_943355045.1 Candidatus Nomurabacteria bacterium
GCATGAGCGCGAGCATGAAAAAAGAGGCGAAGAGATAGGAACGCATGCTCTTAGTATACCCGAACACCCATCCCAGCATCACTGCTTGTGTGTCTAACAAAATAAGGAACACTTCATGTATCGAACAATTTTTGCATTCTAATTCCATCGCGATGGTAGCAGTGAGGACACGATGCTGAGATGGGTGTGCGGGTATATAGCCTTTCTGGAATACTTATGCCGCTCTGCGCAGCTCGTCGGGGATATTTTGTTTTCCGACAGTAGTCTTTCGTGCTCTTTCCGAAGGGAAACGCAGTACGCCAGCCGGCGCATCTGCGGGCGCTTCATTTTCTGATTGTTCCTCGTCATACATTTCTTCATTTGCTGCATCCTGTTGCTGAGCCTGGTTCGCTTGAGCTCCCTGCACCTGCATAAATTCCGCGGCCCGTTGCTGGCGTTCTTGGAGCTGTGCTGCAGCATGCTCTGACTGATATTTTTTCAAAGTCTCTTTGTCATTTTTAATCTGAGCGCGATACATCTTCACTACTGTGAAAGAGAGCGCCGGCACCGACCCGATGATTGGTATCTCGCTTACCATGAAGCCTCCAGCGAGCCAGAGCGTATGGTCGGGGTGCTCTGTGAATATGCGCGAGTTACTGAGAGTGAGTATGAGTCCGAGCGTGAGCCAGCCGATGAGTCCGACGGCCATGGCCGATATGAAGCCGAATGTCGCGAATGCGGGGGACGCGAGCGCGCCGACGGTCGCGGCGCCGGTAGTGCAGAGGAATCCGGCTGCGGTCGTCCCGACGGTACCGCTCACTTTTGCCGTGCAATAAAGCGCGGCGAATGCCGGGCCGAAAAACCACATCTGCGCGCAGGCGAAACGCAACGCGTCGAACAGGGCGGAAACGGCGATGACGGGCGCCGCTTTCGCCCACGTCATCGCTTCGGGCGGCTTACTGGTTCTGCGTGGCATGGCGATCCTTCTCCTGCTTGATGGCGAGAACCTGCGAAGGGTCGGACGTGATGATCTGGTCTTCGGTATAGCTCGCGACGATCTTTATCGCGACGTGCTTGAGGCCCGCGAAGAAGAGCCCCTCCCCCACTCCCGCTTCGAGCAGGAGGTACTTCTCTTCATCGGTCAGGTTGAAAGTCTGCTGCAGTACGTCGATCGTCGTCGGCGATTGCTTGAGGAGCAATTGGAGCGATGAGTTAGTGAGAATTGGTCGGCCGTAGGGGCTCTTCAAGAAGTCTTCGACGTCTTGGGTAATAGTGCAGACGCCTAAGTAGTATTTGCGTCCGCGCTTCGCGACGGAGTAGAGGAAGGAGGCGGTGTCCTCGCTCTTCATCATCCACCACGCCTCATCGATGACGAGCAGGCGTTTCTTCAGGTCATGGCGCACGGCATTCCAGATGTAGTGCGTGATGATATACATCGCCACCGGCTTCAGCTCGTCCTCCATGTCGCGCACCGAGAAGACGACGAATTGCTGCTTGAGGTCGATATTGGTCGGCTGATTGAGGAATCCTGCCCACGTGCCGCGCGTGTATTTGGAAAGACGTTCGACGAGCGACTCGCTCCCCTCCATGCCGGAGAGCACTTGTTCGAAGTCGGAGAGCGACGGCGATTCCGCACCGGTAAAGTCCGCGTCGCCGGTAATGTCTTTGAGCGCATAGGTCTCGCTGATGGCTCGGTCGATGATGGCGTCTTCTTCCGGACTAAGGCCGGAGAGCATGATGCGGAAGAGTCCGACGAGCGCGATGATGTTGGAGCGCAGGATGTCGCGCGGGTCCTCGTCTTCTTTGACCGGCGGAAGGTCGAACGGATTGATGTGGTGTTCGGAGGAGAGCGAGATATGGAAGGATCGTCCGCCGGTCGCTTCTGCGAGCTGCTCATATTCACGCTCGGGATCGATGACTATGATGTCGGTGCCGAACATGAGCGAGCGCAGGAGCTCGAGCTTCGTTGCATAGCTTTTCCCGGAACCGGACTTCGCGAAGATGACGGAATTGTAGTTCTCGAGCGAGAAGCGGTCGAAGAGGATGAGCGACGAGTTGTGGCGATTGATGCCGTAGAGGATGCCGCGATCGCTCGTGAGGTCGAAAGACACGAAAGGAAAGAGTGAGGAGAGCGGTGCTGAGTCGAGTTTTGAATTGACGAGGAGTTCGTCGGTGCCGAGCGGGAGGCACGAGCGGAAGCCTTGCTCCTGCTGGAAGAGCGCCGGCTTGGTGTAGACGAGCTTGGCGTCGAGGATGCCGCGTATGTCCCCTTCCGTCTTGTCGATCTCCTCTTTCGAGTCGCCGTAGAGCGCGAGATACAGTCCGACGTCAAAAAGCTTCTCCTGTGCCTGCTGCAGATTGTCGCGCAGCGTCTCGAGGTCTTGGTACGCGGTGTCGAGCAGCGGGTCGCGCACAAGCCCTTTCGATTCGCGTTCGCTGATCTGGCTCTGGACCTCGGCGACTTTCTTCTGAAAGCCACGCAGTGCGATCTCGGTCTCTATCGGATGGATGAATATGGAAACGTCGAGCACTTTGTCGAGATTGATGACCGGCGAGAACCAGCTGTCGGAGAGGAAGCGCGGATACGAGATGGTGTAGAACACCCGTACGAATTTTTCTCCGAGCTCTATCTCCCGCGAGCTGATCTTGAGCGCGGCAGGGGCAATCGTGTCGACGAGGTCCAGGGAGCCCTGGTGGTAGATAACGCTCGGCAGCACCGGCGTAATCGCCGGTGCCTCTTCTTTCTTTCGGTTTAGGAAATCAAGCAGTGCCATATCAATTGTCTAAGCGGATAGGATTCTCGAGCTCGCCCGGATTGAAGGAGCGATAGAGGAGCTCGATGGCTTCTTCGGTGCCGAGTGGGACTGCGCGCACGCCGGTGCCAGCTAAGCCGCCGATGACGAGCGAGAGGCGCTGCTCGAGCTGAGCGCGGTCCTCTTCGAAGGAGGTCTCCGCCGCGGCGCTCTTCGCGCCCGCGCTCTCGCGCCGGAGGAAGCCGACGGCGCGCGCGGCGGAGACATGCGGCGAGAATGGCACGACGATGTAGAAGGATTTCGTCATGATGTTCGCCTGGTCGGTAAAGGAGCGGACGAATTCGATGTATTCGCGCAGCTGTATCCGCATGAGCTCGGTCTTCTGCTCATCCGACTTCCCTTCGAGCAGCGCGAGGTAGGGGCGCAGGTCCATCTTGCGCGAGTTGATCACGATCTGGATCGAGAAATCGAGCGTATTGAGGAAATTCTGGAAACCAAGCGTGATCGCGTGCTGCTCGTCGGCCGACTTGAGTCCGAAGTTGATGGAGGAGCAGATGAGAACGCCGCGATAGCCGCCGTCTTTGAGTATGATCGTGCCGTTCCGGATCTCTTTGACCGGAACGAATTGCTGCGTCGCGCCTGCGGGTTTTTCAGCCATACTAGGATTCTTTACGTGGAGCGTGCACGTCAAGCGACCATGCGAGCTCCGAAAGCTTCCCGCGCGTCAGTTTCGGCGTGCGGGAAGCTCTCTTGAGAGATGCTTCCGCCTCCACGGCCGCCGCTGCGGCGGCCGTGACGCGCTGCTCCTCCTGCTTCGGCTCATGGTGTTTCCAGAGGAAGAGTTTCGCGCCCATGTAGTAATTGAAACCAGCTTCGAGCATCTCGATGAATGACTTGCCGTTCACTCGGTAGAATGCGAGCGCTGCGGCAAATGCCGCTACTGGTATCGAGAACAGGAACGCGAAGATGAATGAGAAATAAGCGAAGAAGACGATGCAGAGCCCGGCGCCGCCAGCGATATAGATGAATTGGCGCAGCGTCAGAGGCCCGATGATCTTGTCTTCGACCTCGATGAATTGCGGAACATGGTACTCCATTGCCTTCAGTATATCAGGGGATGCCCCGCGCTGCCGCACTGCACATGTGTAATAAGAAAAAATCCGAACCGAACTCCGCACGGTCTATGCCCCGCTGCCTTTTATATCTTTAGATTGGATCGGGCTCTCGATGCCCGGCGACCACTTTGCCTGGATAGGGCCGAATTTCTTCTCATATTCTTCGACCTGGTGCGAAAGGCTCTGCACGAGGCGCTTCATGTGCGGCGGCGTAAGCGCGTACGCTTGGGCGGTCTCTCCGACGCTCATGATCATGACGAAATTCTCTTCAGAATGCCCCGCGACGACATTCTCGCAGAATTGCTTGGGGATTTTGTTTAAGTCCATGCTGTTGACTATATACTCCCGCCGGTTAGGAGTCCAAAGAGCCAGAGGATGAGCTTGAAGAACGGTCCGGAAAGGACATACGAAAAGACGATAAGGAAGAGGACGAGTGAGAGCGCGCCTGCAGTACGGACTTGGTGTTCAAAACGGCCGAGTCCAGTAGCGAGGTGCCACGGAAGCGCGCCGCGCAGTACGGTAAATCCGTCGAGTGGCGGGAATGGGATAAGGTTGAACAGACCGAGGAAGAGATTGATGAAGGAAATGCTTGCGGCGAGCGAGAGTGCAGTCGCATCAAATCCGGCTGCTGACCCGTAGCGCACGAGAAGTCCGAAAATGACCGCGAGGAATAGGTTGGTCGCGCTGCCGGCTACGGCGACGAGCATTTCGCCCCAACGCCGATTTTGTAGATTGTAGGGGTTATACGGCACCGGCTTCGCCCAGCCGAAGAGTATCGGGGAGTGCGTAAAGACGAGGAGCGCCGGGAGGATGATCGAGCCCATAAGGTCGATATGCGGCAGGGGGTTAAGGGTCAGGCGGCCGGCGAGGCGAGCTGTCGGGTCGCCGAGAGAATTGGCGGCGTAGCCGTGGGCGACCTCGTGCGCGATGACCGAGAGGATGAGAACGACAAGGGAAAGGAGGGTGTCCATGTTTGCTGGTTTCGTATCCTATGCTACCATGCGACAACTATGGCACGAACCTGTGAAATTACCGGAAAGAGCACGCAAATCGGCGGTCGGTACTCCAACCGTACCCGCGCGACGCAATTCAATCCGACGGGCAAGGTCCGCCGTAAGGCAAACCTCCAGAAGCGCCGCATTTACGTACCCGAGCTCAAGAAGACGGTCATCGTCGATATTTCAGTAAAGGGCCTCAAGACCATCAAGAAGAACGGCGCATTTGCAGCCCTCAAGAAAGCCGGAGCTATCTAACAGCACGAGTCGAGACACCGTCTGACGCAAAAACGCCCGCAGGGGCGTTTTTGCGTATCTCGATATCAATATAGGTATCAGCGCCAAAAGTAAGGCGCTGGCTGTGCGTCAGGGTTATCTGCTGCGCAACATCGTAATGACTGAGGACATCCGGCAATCCACCGGCCGTGCTGCGTTTTTCGCTCGTAAGCAGTACGACGTCGATCTTTCTCTGCCATGGGGGCAATTCTTTTCCGAGAGCGCGCAGGATGCTCGCGTCAGGGCCGGTATCGATGAGGATTGTCGCGCCGCTCGGCGCGCGTACCAGCGTCGCACTTCCCTTTTCTCCGACGTCCAGCACCTTCAATTTGAACGCTTGCGGTGCGAGGATCATTTCATACACACTGATATTTCCCGCGATGAGTACGCAGAGAGTCAGAAGATAGAAACGTCTCGGCAGTTCGCTTGGCATATGATAGATTTTATCCTATGACCTACCCGATAAAAACATTCAACCTGCCCGTACTGAACGGGCTTTCAGAAAAGCAGATCAAGGTGCATCTCGCGCTCTACGAAGGCTATGTGAAGCATGCAAATCTGATCATGGAAAAGCTCGCCGCTGTCCGCGCGGGCACGCTTGAGCTCGATGCGTATATCGTCGCAGAACTGCGCCGCCGTTTCGCATTCGAGTTCGACGGCATGCGCATGCACGAGTACTACTTCGCGCAATTTGAAGGTGGCGCAGTTTCACTTTCCGCAGACAGTGCACTGGGGAAAGCCGTTGCAGAAAAATATAACCCGCAAGATCTCACCACTCATATAAAAGAGGTTGCCGGAAGTCGCGGTATCGGCTGGGTCGTCGTCTACGCCGATCCGGCTGCCGAGACGCTCCACACGGTATTCGTGAATGATCACGAAGTCGGCCAGCTTTCCGGACTGCCGATCATTCTCGCGCTCGACCTTTGGGAGCACGCCTTTACGGTGGACTATGTTCCCGCCGAGAAGAAGAATTATATCGAAGCTTTCTTTTCCAATCTCAACTGGGGCGTCGTCGAGAAGCGTTTCGAGGAAGCAAGATAAATGAGTATCGCGTAAGCGAAGAGCACGAGCCAGAATGGGAAGAGCGGAAGCGTGAAAGCCGCAAAAGGCAGTGCGGCTGATTCGTGCGCGATAAAGAGCAGCGTCTTGGTGGCGAGATATGCCGGGAATGCGAGCAGAATGCCGATGAACGGTGCGATCGCTCCGAAAAGCATTCCCGCGAAACCCGCGAGCGCGGAGAATCCCATCGCGAGCGGGACGAGAGTCATCGTGAGCAGGTTTGCCGGCAGTGCGACGAGCGAGAGATTGCCGGTGTCGTATAGGAGGAGCGGAAGGACGGAGACTTGCGCCGCGAGCGTGGTCGCAATCGCGCTTTTCCAAAATGCATTTTTGATGCGTAAGAACAGCTCGATAATCGGGGTAAGCCAGATGAGTCCGGCGGTTGCCGCCACCGAGAGACCGAAGCCCGGGTCGAAGACGAGATAGAGCGGATTCCACAGAAGCATGAGCAGTACGACGAGGAGAAGTGCGCGGCCAGCGGTGTAGGTGCGCGCGCTCGCGCGCGCATAGAGCGCGATGAATGCCATGAGCGCTGCGCGCAGTGCGGTCGCTGAGGCGCCCGCGATACCGACGAAGATGAGGATAGCGAATGCGCCAGCCGCAGCGCTCCAGCGCCGCGAGAGTTTCGTGAGCGCGAGCGCGGCCATGACCCATTCCGCGACGATCATCACGTTGTAGCCGGAGAGGACGATGATCTGCACGAGGCCGCTGCGGATGAAATCATTCTGCAATTCTTTTCCGAGTCCCGACTTCCCTCCTATCACGATGCCGCCCGCAAGCGAGGCGTACGGTTCGGGTAGTGTTGCCGAAAGTCCGTCAAGAAACGAATGTTTTATCCGTGCAAGCAATGCGGGGAGCGAGTACCACGGAGCTTCCTCGATAACACGCAGATAGGCGAAGTTGAGAAGGAAACGCACCCCGTCGCGCTGCAGGTACTTGTCGTAGCGGAATATCCTCCCGCTGTCGTCTGCAAATGGTTTGGGTACCGCGAGCGTGCCAGATACATATATATGATCCCCCACCGAGACGCTCGGGTGACGCGGCGCAATGGCGAGCATTGTGGTCGACTCTTCCCCACTCGCGATGCGAATCGTGACGCGCTGGTTTGCATCGCGTACATCAGGATCAGAGACCACGACTCCTTCATAGGAAACGCGATGCCGCAGATCTTTTGCGAACGAATCAGGCAAAGGGGTGTCGGCAAGCATTGCTCGCACCATGCCGAGCGCGACGAAAATGCAAAACACCGCGCCAAGCGAGTACGCAAGGCGCAGCTTCAAAAACGCCGCCGTACCAAAAAGCGCCGCGAGCAACAGTGCGAACACGACGGGCGGCCAACTAAAAACAAAAAGCGAGCGGAGAAATACTCCGTTCGCAAATCCCGAAACGATAGCGATTAACAATTCCATCAGAAGTTAAACATTCTCCATTCAAAGTCCCGTAGAGGTACCAACTCTAGTTCCGGAGCGGTTTCTTGTAACAGCGAAACCGCTTTCTCATTTGGCGGCAAATCCGGGCTTTCGTAATGGCATATAACCCGCACCGGTACGAGGCCGAGTCCTTCGCGCACTTTTTCTTCGTCGTGAGAAGGGCCGAAGCGTGCCAACGCGTATGCGCCCGCGGAAGTTCCTGCAACCGTCTTTCCTTCGACCAGCGGTTTTAAATCTGGGTATGTGCGCAGGACATCTATGAGTTTGTTTGTACTGCCGCCGGAAAAGTAGAGGGCGGAGGATTGTTTAATTTGGTCAAGAAAATTATCTCGTGTTGCCATAAGAAAATTAAAATTTTTCTCGCCAGACTGATTCTTTATACTTTCTACATGTTCTTTGAATTTTTCGGAATTATCCTGTTCTCGCGAAGCAAAATATACCAAAAGGACAGTACTTCCATCGGGTACGTCCCGCACAAGCTCTTTATAAAAAGCCCTGTTCGAGTCATTGTCTTTTCGAGTGAATCCCCCATGGAGGATGTATTTGGTCATCAGGACTATTCTACTTCATAAACGGCGATTGTTATGTGGCGCGATCCATCGCTTCGTTGGCGAGGGTGTCGGCGTCGGAGTTTTCGGCGCGGAAGACGTGCGTGAAGGTAACTTTGCCGAATGTCGCTGCGGCCTGTATGAGACGCGCGTACTGCGCTTTCATGACGGGGTGTTTTATCTTGTAGACGCCGTTCATCTGCTTCACGATGAGTTCGCTGTCGAGTTTTACGGCGACGTCCGTCGCTCCCTTCTTCTTCTCGGGGACGAGTTTCGCGAGCTCTTCAAATGCGAGGATGACCGCTTCATACTCCGCAAAATTGTTGGTGCGGTGTCCGAGGAATTTTGAGACGCTTGCGATGGAGTTGCCCAAGTGGTCGCGGATCATCGCTCCCGCGCCTGAGGGTCCGGGGTTCCCACGTGAACCTCCGTCTGCATGGATTGTGAAATGAATCATGCCGCTCATCATATCAATTTGATGTCGAGAAGTCGCAGGCGCACCGGGTTCCCGCGTGAGAAGGTATCGCGCTCAAGATGTGCAAGCAGATTCGCGCGGCTGCCAACAGAGAGTTTTTCCGCTGCTCGGGCGATCGATCCTTTTACAAAAAACGTAACCGCTTCAATACTTTTCCCGGTGCCATCAACGGAAGTTATTTTCAATTTCAAATGCTCTTCCCCTTTTCCGAAGCGTGAAATCTCGCGCACGATAATTTCGCGGAGCAGAAACACCGGCTTCGCATTTTGCTGGCCAAAGGGCGCAAGCTTTTCAACTTTTAAAAGAAATGAAGTCGTTGCTTCTTCTGGTGTGATGTGCGCATCGGCGTGCATCGCGAGTTCGTCTGCAATAGTTTTTCCGGCCAGTATTTTTGCATGCGCTTCGACGAGTCGGTCTTCAAGAAAAAATACTTCGGTATCGTGGACGGCGAAACCGCCCGCCGCCGCATGTCCGCCGAATTCGACGAATGCTTTTTCTGCTGCGCGCATGAGTTCCATAATGTGCGTCGTGCCGCCGCTCCGTACCGATCCTTTCAAACGCATGTTCCCTTCCCTTCCCCACAAAAATACCGGCCGCTCATATTCGTCGGCGATCGTGTTCGCGACGAGCCCGAGAAGCGCCGGCCGCCAATCGGGGTCGCCGAGTGCGATGATGCTGCGCATTTCGCTGCGCTCTTTCAATCGCGTGTGTACTGCGCGCGTGATTGCACCCGCTTCCGCTTTCCGTTGTCGATTCGCTTTCTCCATTTTTTTTGCAAGCTCGTCCGCTTCGTTTTCATCGGCGGTCGTGAAGAGTCGGAACGCATCGCGCGCATTGCCCATCCGGCTCGCGGCATTTACTCGCGGCGCGATCATGAAGCCGACATCGTCTTCAGTGATTGTGCGCTGCTCCACCCGCATCCCGCGGCACAATTTCTGAAGCCCGATCCGCGGCGACTTGCGCAGCACGCGGAGCCCGTAGGTTGCGAGTACGCGATTCTCGTCCGTAAGCGGAACCATGTCGGCGATGGTCGCGAGCCCGACCATATCGAGAAGCCACTTCTCCCACCCGACCGGCACTTTCTCACGAAGCTCAGGTACTGTGGAGAGTGTTGCGCACACGAGTTTCCACGCAACACCCGAACCGCACAAGCTGCGGAAAGGATACGTCTCGTCGTTTCGCGCATTCGGATTAACGACCGCGTATGCGTCCGGTAATTTTTCTCCCGGAAGGTGGTGGTCGGTAACGATGACATCGATACCGAGCTCTTTCGCGCGCGCGACCGGAACGACGTCGGTAATGCCGGAGTCAACCGTCACGATGAGCTTCACTCCCCTCTTCGCGAGCTGCTCGATGCCGCCCACATTCATGCCGTATCCTTCGTCATGCCGGTGCGGGATGTAGTTCTCGAAATCAGCGCCAGCTTTTTTCAGAAAGTCGTGCAGCAATACGCCGCCCGGAATGCCGTCGCAATCGTAGTCGCTCCAGACTGCAATTTTTTCTTTCGACAGAATGGCTGTGGCAAATCGCTCGGCAGCTTTGCGCATGTCGACCATCAGGAACGGATCATATATATGAGTGTCATAGGAGGGGTTGAGGAATTTCTCAGCACCCTCTTTTGTCAGGATGCCGCGGCGCGTAAGTAGCGAAGCAGTCAGATTATCGTGAGATTCGAGTTCAGTACGGAGCTCGGCGGTAAGTGGGTCGTGAAGCGGAAACATGTGAACGCTATTGTATACTTCCGGAATGGAAGACACCATTTTTATGAAAATCATCCGCCGCGAGATTCCCGCCGAGATCGTCTACGAAGACGCCGACACGATCGCTTTTCTCGATGTGAAACCCACAGCACCCGGGCATACCCTTGTGGTACCCAAGAAGCCGGTACAAAATATCTTCGATGCCGACGACGAGACGCTTGCGGCCGTGATGCGCACCGTGCGGAAGATTTCTCCCGCGGTACGTGACGCGGTCGGCGCGCACGGCGTACACATCAATTCTAATCACGGAGAGGCCGCGGGACAGATCGTCTTTCATCTTCACTTCCATATCATCCCGCGCCACTCGCGAGACGAATTCCGCTTCTGGCCACAGAACGACTATCTCAAAGGCGATGCTGCGACTATTGCCGAAAAAATTCGCATAGGCATAAAGTAAAACGCCGGCCCCCCTATGGGTTCCGGCGCCTATCGTTGAGTTTTTCCTGTCCGTTCAAAAATCTAACATCTTCGCCAGAAAATCCCAGAATTTCCCGAGGGCTTTAAACGCGAAAATAAGCGCAAGTACTGCGACCGCAATATACGCTAGCAACAGCATAAGGGCTCCTTTCTTCGTGCAGTGCGCAATAAGGTTCCAAGGAACGATCTTGGGGGATGATACTACAAGTTAGCTAACCCTGTTATCGAGCGCGTCGATGCCCGGGAGGGCGCCTTTCGCGAGGAAGTCGAGCATTGCGCCGCCGCCGGTCGAGACGAAAGAGAAATGCGGCAAGAGACCGAGATTTTCTATGGCCGCGACCGTGTCGCCGCCGCCGACGACCGAGTGCGCGCCGGACGATGCGACGGCGCGCGCGAAGGAGTCGGTCGCGGCGGCGAATCCGTTTTCATAATTCCCGAGCGGGCCATTCCAGAGGATGGTTTTTGTTTTTTGCGCGAGACTGAACAGGAGTGCGGACGTGCCTGGGCCATGGTCGAGGATGATTTCGTCGCTTCGTACTTGTCCCGCAGCCGCGACGCGCGCTCCCGCCCGCGCGCCTGGAGTGCCGACAGCGCCTGCCGGAATGACGAGCGAGTCCACCGGAATGACGAGCTTCGGATCCGCAAGGAGTCTTTTGATGGCGCCAGCATCGGCATTCGAAACGAGCGACTTCCCCACCTCTTGCCCCGCCGCTTTGAGAAAATCATTACCGAGCGCGCCGCCGACGAAGACGTGATCATAGGTTTTCAGGAGCGTCGTGAGCACCGCCTCTTTCGTGCTGAATTTCGCGCCGCCGATGACGGCAAGCGAAGGATGCATCGGCGCGAGCGCGCGCGAGAGCTCATGGACTTCTTCTTCGAGCAGGAGTCCGGCATAGCTCGGCAGGAGTGCGGGGACGCCGACGATCGACGCGTGCAGGCGGTGACAGGTGTCGAACGAATCTTGGACGAAGATATCGGCGAGCGCCGCAAGCTCATGCGCGAAGGCGCGACCGTTCATAGTTTCGCTCTTATTGCGACGCAGGTTTTCAAGCACGAGCACTCTTCCGGGCGCGAGCGAGCGTACGGCTCCCCGCACGCGCTCGCCGATCGTCTCTCTGAAGAATGAGACGCCCGAGATGAGTCTCCCGAGCGCTTTCGCGACCGGTTCGAGCGTCTCTGTCCCCTGTTCCCCGAGATGGCCGATGAGTATGACCTTTGCGCCGCGTTCCATGAGGAACTTGATGGTCGGTACGGCGCGCCGCAACCGGTAATCATTTACCACCTGTCCGTTCTCGACCGGAACATTCAGTGCCGCCCGCACCAGTATCGGGATGTTCTCGAATATCTGAATGTTGCGAACGGTGCGCATCCCGTTAGAAATAGAACACGAACATCGCTAAGGAGACGTCGTGGCCTATCTGATTGGTAGTAGTGCAATGCATGTGTGCAATAATTTTAACAGACGTGTTCGTGATTTCTAACGGGACGCATCGTTAGGCGAGTTGCTTCACGAGCGTTGAAAACATGAGAGGGTCGACTGTCGCGTGCCCGATGAGGAAGCCCTCGACGCCCGAATCCGCCGCAAGCGCGCGGATATTGCCCGGCTCGACGGAGCCTCCGTAGAGCACAAATGAATGCCGGGAACTTTTCCCGGGCAGAAGTTCTGCGAGCACTTTCCGGATATAGAGCGTCATCTCCGCGAGGTCATTGGACTCGATGGCGTCGGCAGCAGTCTTGCCGATTGCCCAGAGCGGCTCGTACGCGACGATGATCTGCGAACGTTCTTTCGCGGTAAGCGGCTCGAGCGCGAGCGTAAGCTCTTCGCGCACGTACGCAAGATAGCGCCCTTCCCCATCGCGTTCCTGTTCGCCGACGCAGAGGATGGGAGTAAGTCCGTGCGCGAGCGCATGCGCGAGCTTCTCGGCGATTACCGCATTGGTCTCGCCGAGCGCGCGCCGCTCGGAATGCCCGATGATCGCGTACGTTGCGCCGGCTGCCGCATATATCTGCGCGGTCGCTTCGCCCGTTTTCGCGCCGCCCGTCGTTACCGAGACGTCTTGTGCAGAGAAAGAAACCTTTGACTTATTGTTTGCGGCGAGCGCGCCGAGAAAAGGGGCTGGCGGTGCGAGCACGATAGTGATGCCGGTCGCGCGCGCGAGCCTTTTGCTCGCCGCGAAAAGCTTTTTCGCTTTCGGCAACTCTTCTACGTAGGCTTTCCAATTTGCAACGATGAGCATGAACTATAGTATAGCAAGTCCATCGGCCGGTTTGCTTGGTATACTTTTGAAGTGATGTCCACACGCAAGAGTCGCGAAGTTACTGCCGAGCGAGCCGCCCGCGGCTTTACCCTGATCGAAATGCTGGTCGCTCTTTTCATCATGAGCGTTACCGTCGCGTTCGTGACGATCGTTACGGGGACGATCAAGGTCACTCGCGATGCGACCTATGAGAACGCCGCGTTCCGCATAGCGGACAACAAGCTCGATGAGCTTCGTGCCGGAGGATATGCCGCGCTTCCTGCGAGCGGCTCATTCTCCGATCCTGCGCTTACTGCCTTGCCGCAGGGAGTGGCGAGTACGAGCATTACCGACTGGAATGCAAAGACGAAGCGGGTAAGCGCGGGCGTTTCCTGGCAGGGCGCCGACGGCTTGGCGCGGTTCGTCTCTCTTTCAACGCTTATTACTGAGTCTGGCGGTCTTTAAATATGTCTCGCGCTTTCACTACCAAGCGAGAGAGACAAAAGAGAGATTCTTATTTTTCTTTTGCGAACGAGCGCAGGGAGCAAATCCGGCTTTGCGGGTTCACTACCAAGCGAGCTGAGCGACGAACGCATGTCTTCATGCGCTCGTCCGAGGCAAGCGCCGGGAGGAAAGCCGTTCGCGACTTTACTATGACAAGCGAGGTTCAACAGGAAAGTCATCTTTCATGTTTGCCGAGCGCAGGCGGAGCAAAAGCTTGCAGAGCTTTTACGCTTGTCGAAACAGTGATTGCGATCGCTCTTACCGCGATCCTCATGCTCGCGGTCGCGCAGCTGTATGTAGTGTACGGGCGCGTCATCTTGTTCCAGAAATCATCGATTGATGTCGCGCTCGGAGGGAGCAATATCATAGATACTGCCCGTACGGCAGGCTTGCAGGCGAAGCAGGTCGTCGCGAGCCATACGTTTTCCGGCGTCAGCTACTCTTCCGGATCGGCGACTGCGATCTTCGAGCTTCCTGCGATCGACGCGTCAGGCGCTCTCATTGCGGGCGCCTATGACTATGTCGGCATCTACGCTTCCGGCGCAGATGCGTACCGTCTCGTCGATGCGGCTCCCGGCAGCGCCCGCGTCGCTGGGCGGAAGCGTCTGACCGGCGTCCTCGAGGCGCTCAGCTTCGCCTATGACAATGTCGACTTCCCTTCAGTGACGAATGTTACCGTCGACGCGACGACGAGCGCTGTCGTGCGAGGAGAGGTGGCGCAGACGCATCTTCGCGGCCATATTTATTTACGAAATCTATGAAATTATCCCCATCCTCTCTCACGCACGGGTCCATCCTCCTTCTCGCCCTCATCGTGAGCGCCTCGGTCGTGACTGCGACCGTCGGCTTCTTCAATTATTACGCCAGTGCGGTGCAGGCCGAACGTTTCTCGCTCGCTGCGGCGCAGGCGCGCTCGCTCGCGGAGGCGGGCATCGATAAAGCCGTTTATGAATTGAATCAGAGCGGTAGCTATTCCGGGGAAACTGACACGCCGCTCGGCAACGGGGTCTTCAGCGTCTCGGTCGCGAGCATCGACAGCAACACGAAACGCGTAACCGTTACCGGTTCCGTACCGAACAGTGTCCGCCCGACCGCGACGAAAGTCGTTCAGGCGACTATCGGCATCGACGCATCGGTCGTATCGTTCAACTACGGAGTGCAGATCGGACAGGGCGGAGTCACAATGAGCAACTCATCCAAAATCATCGGCAATGTGTACGCAGGCGGAAACATCGTCGGCACCAACTCAGCCAGAATCCAAGGCGATGCAATCGTTTCTGGGCCGGCCGGCATCATTGAGGGTATGGTTATCGACGGTAACGCCTGGTCCCATACTATAAAAGGAGATTCAACGGTCGGAGGCAACGCGAATCATTCCGTACTTCAGGGTACGACCGTTACGGGCAGTGTCGTGGCGGACGCCATTTCAAATTGTACGATCGGGGGCACCGCGAAGTACGATACGCGGTCAAGCTGTACGGTGTCCGGAATCGCGACTACGCCCAATCCGAACGCTTTCGTTCCCGCGGAGGTGTTGCCCTTGCCGATATCAGAAGCACAGATTGACGCTTGGGAAGCGGAAGCGGTTATTGGAGGGACCGTGAGTTCTCAAACATTCAGCAGCGGTACGAGGAGTCTGGGACCGATGAAAATCAATGGGGATTTGACCCTGAGCGGGAGTGCGGAATTGGTGGTTACCGGGATTTTGTGGGTTACCGGAGAAATTAAGTTGAGTAATACGTCAGTACTCAGGCTGGACGCCAGTTACGGCAATTCAAACGGTGTGGTTATGGCCGGTGTGGATGAGAGTGCGTCCGCGGGCTACATCGAGATATCCAATTCCGCTCAAGCCCTGGGTTCAGGCGTCGCCGGCAGTCATCTTATGCTCCTCTCGCAAAGGGAGATGGGTTCTGATGCGATAAAAACTTCCAACAATTCAGTAACGGCAATTCTGTATGCGGGTGAAGGCCAAATTGAAATCAGCAATAGCGCAGACCTCAAAGAGGTTACGGCGCACAGGCTCAAGATTACCAACAACTCCACCGTTACCTATGAAAGCGGATTGCAGAACGCCAGCTTCTCTAACGGGCCGGGCGGTTCATGGGCAGTCGTGCCGGGAACCTACGCGATTACGCGATAAACGGTGCGGACAGTGCTCGTTCATCCGCCTGCGAGCGATTCCTAAATCGCAGACGAAAGCTGGTAGATCGGTGCGATCATCGAGACAGCGAAGATGCCGACAAGCGTGCCGATGACGAGCATGAGGATCGGCTCGATGATAGTCGAGAGGTCCTTCGTCTTCTCGGCGACATCTTCTTCATAAAACTCCGCGACCTGCTTTAGCATCTCTGCGACTTTGCCGGTCTCCTCCCCTACGGTGAGCATCTCGCTCATCAGTATCGGGTAGAGTTTCGTATGTTCGGCGAAGGAAGCGGACAGAAGCTCGCCTTTCTTCACGCGCTCCTCGGCTTCCCCGATCACTTTCGCGAAGGCATTCGCGCGCACGACCGCTTTGGTTATGGAGAGGGCATCGAGGACGGGGACGCCGGAGGAGAGGAGCGACGAGAGCGTGCGCGATGCGCGAGCGGTATACGTCTCGCGTACGAGCTCGCTTATGACCGGCAGATGGAGCGCCGCTGAGAGCACGATCGCGCTCCCGCGCCGCGAGCGTACGAAAGCGATGCAGCCGACGACGAGCGCGATGAGGCCGGAGAAGACGAGCGTCACGTTCGCGACCATGAAATCCGATATCGCGACGATGATCTGAGTCGCCATCGGCACCTCGACGCCGAGCTGGGTAAACGTCCTCGTGAGCGTCGGCACGACATAGATGAGCATCAGGATGCCGATGAGGAAGACGGCCGATATGACGATCGCCGGGTAGATCATCGCGCCCTTGATCTTGCGGACGAGCTCTTCCGAACGCTCCATCTGCAGTCCGACGATCGTCAGCGCGTCGGTCAGAGAGCCTGACTCCTCCCCTGCCCGAACCATCGCGGCGAACAGTTCGGGGAACACGTTCGGATATTTCGCGAGCGCCTCGTGGAAGGAAGACCCTTTCTTGATCGAGTCGGAAAGCTCCGTGATTATCTTCTTCAGGTGCTTATTGCTCGATTGCCTCTCGATGACCGAGAGCGCGCGCGAGAGCGATAGTCCTGCGCCGAGCATCGCGGAAAGATTCCTCGCCATCCGGATGATCTCGGCGCGCTTCACGCCGCTGCCGATGCTATAGAAAAACCATGACGGAAGCTTGATGAGCCCCTCGCCCTCGGTAAGCTCGACGACGAAGCCGCCTTCCTTCTGTACCTGCTCATAGACTGCGAAGCGCGAAGCCGCCTCGATGACGCTTGTCGAGTCTGGCACGCCATCTTTCCGTATTGTGGCGCGGAATTTCATGTTATTCGGTCACGGCGCGCAGGACTTCCTCGATGCTCGTGATGCCGCGCGCGGCCTTGTAGAGGCCGTCCTCAAACATCGTGAGCATGCCCTCCTTCTTCGCTTGTGTCTCGAGCGCGTCGGTCGTGCTCGATTTGAGCATGATCTCGCGGATGGCGGGCGAGATCGCAAGCACTTCGTGGATGCCGATGCGGCTCTTATAGCCGTCTTCGCGCTCCGGCGATGGAATAGGCCGATAGAACGGTATATCGTCGAGGCTGGAATCCTTCTTTACCAGTTTCTCGTTCTGGAGCGCCTCAAATGCCGTATTGAATTGCTCATCGCTCGCGACTTTCGCCCGCATGGTCTTGTCGAGTGCATACGATTCTTTGCTCTCACAGAGTTTGCGGACGAGGCGCTGGCCCACGATGACGCGAATGGTTGAAGCGAGGAGGAACGGCTCGACGCCCATGTCGATGAGGCGCGGGATAGCGCCTGCGGCGCTGTTGGTGTGGATGGTTGAGAGCACGAGGTGGCCGGTCAGCGCGGCATTGATCGCGAGTGAGGCCGTCTCGCTGTCGCGGATTTCGCCGACCATGATGATGTCCGGGTCCTGGCGCACCAAGGAGCGCAAGCCGTTCGCGAACGTGAACCCTATCTGCGGATTTACCTGCGTCTGATTGACGCGCTTCATCTGGTACTCGATCGGGTCCTCCACCGTCGAGATGTTTACGTCCGGCTGGTTCAGGATGTCGAGCATCGTGTAGAGCGTCGTCGTCTTGCCGGACCCGGTCGGCCCCGAGATGAGGATGATGCCGGTCGTTTGTTTCAGGGCGTGATGGATGCGCTCCATGTTCTCGCCGTGGAGCCCAAGCACGTCGAGCGTGAAGCCCTCGCCGGTCTCGCGCAGGAGGCGCATAACGGTCTTCTCACCGAAGAAGGTCGGCAGGATCGAGACGCGGAACGAGACCTTGTCGGCTTCGGTCTCCATCTTGAACCGTCCGTCTTGCGGCAGACGCTTCTCATCGAGCTTCAGATTGGAAAGCACCTTGATGCGCGCGACGATGCCCGCAGCAGCGGCTTTCGGCAGCGTCATCGCGTCGTGCAGGATGCCGTCGATGCGATAGCGAACCAGCACCTCGACTTCCATGGGTTCGATGTGGATGTCGGAAGCGCCTTGCACGATGGCGTGCCGCAAGAGCGTGTCGACGATGCGCACGATCGGCAGATCCTCGGCCATCTTCTTCAGGTCTTCGCCGGAGAGGTCTTTGCCGCCTTCCGCGATGACGCTGATCTTCCCCGCTTCTGCCGAGATGATGTCGCCGAATTCGTCTTTGAGCGATTTCTGATACTGCAGGAGCGCGAACTTGATGCTCTCCGTGTCGGTCAGTCGCGGCAATAGCTTGAGACCGGTCTTCTTGCGCATCGAATCGATGGAGGCGAGGTCATTCACGTCGAGCATCGCCACCTCGAGCGAGTCGCCTTCTTTCTTGAAGGCGATGATGTTGTGCGTGCGCGCGATCGGCTCCGGTATGAGTGCGAGCACATCGGCGGCAACGCGATTATCTTTCAGATTCACGAACGGGATGCCGAGGACGTACGCCTGGATGCGGCGCAGCGCGTCTTCGCTCAGTGATCCGCGTGAGACGAGCATGTCGCCGAGCGACTGTCCGCGCTTCGTCGCTTCGAGCGCGGCAGCGTCAA
>CALRDY010000002.1 GCA_943355045.1 Candidatus Nomurabacteria bacterium
CTCGCCGGGCTCGAACGCCAGAAGATCGAAGACGAGCTCACGGAAGTGCAGGCGCTCATCAAGCGTTTGAAAGAGATTCTTTCTTCGCCGAAGAAGATTCTCGCGGTCGTGAAGTCGGAACTCATGGAACTCGCAGAGAAATACGGCGACGACCGCCGCACCCGGGTGGTGCGTGGTGGCGTGCAGAACATCTCCGTCGAAGACCTCGTGCCGGATGAGGAATCGATGCTGCTCCTCACACAAGGCGGGTATGTGAAGCGGACGAATCCGAGCGAGTACAAAGTGCAGAAGCGCGGCGGCGTCGGCGTCGTCGATATCGCGACGAAGGAGGAAGACATCGTAACGCACTTCCTCGTCGCTTCGGCGCACAGCGACCTGCTCTTCTTCACGGATTTCGGCAAAGCATATCAGCTCAAGATGTATGAGATTCCGGAAGGCCGTCGCGCCACCAAAGGCAAGAGCATCATGAATTTCCTCCCGCTCTCGGGCGAGGAGTCGGTCACGAGCGTGCTCGCTATCCCCAAGGGCGCCGCGCTCGATGCGACGTCTGTCGTCTTCGTGACCGAGGAAGGCGTCGTGAAGCGCGTTGCGGCGCGTTCTTTCGCCGACGTCCGCCGTTCCGGCATCATCGCTATCAATCTGAAGAAGGGCGACAAGCTCGTTTCCGCGCATCACGCTGCCGAGGGCGACACGGTGTCCATTGTGACGGCAAAGGGCCAGAGCATCCGCTTCGAGGCCGAAGAGGTGCGCGAGATGGGCCGCACGGCTGGCGGCGTCCGCGGCATGAGCGTGCGAAAAGGCGACCGCGTCGTCTCGGCCGAAGTCATTTCCGTACTCGAATCAAAAGACGCTTCGCTGCTCGTCATCATGAGCAAGGGCTACGGCAAACGCACGAAGATTTCCGAATACAAAGTCCAGGGCCGCGGCGGCTCCGGCATCAAGACTGCAGAGGTCACGCCGAAGACCGGCGAGATCATCGGCGCGCGTATCGTCTCCGGCAATCTCGAAGACGAAGAGCTCGTCGTCGTCTCCAAAAAGGGACAAGTAATACGTACGTCGGTTCTTTCGATTTCGCTCCTCTCCCGCGCGACCCAGGGCGTCCGCATCATGAAAATGCGTGAGGGCGACTCCATTGCCTCGATGGTCGCCCTGTAACAGAATATGAAGAAAGTAGTGATTGCAGGTAGTGCGTCACTTCAGGACCGAGTCGCGTATTGGGAACAGTTTTGGAAATCTCGCGGGTATACGGTAACTGCATCCCCGCAAGAGATTTCTCAAGAGAAATTTCTAGAGGAATATCCTGCGGTACACGCTGGATTTTATGCAGCGCTCAATGACGCAGATATTGTGTTCGTCATGAATGAGGACAAGAGCGGCATATCTGGATATCTCGGAGCGGAGACATTTGCCGAATTAGCGTATGTTGTCGCAAATGGACTGCTCGGTAAGCAGCAGACGCAAGTGTTGCTTCTGAAAATGCCCGAAAGCCGCGTTCAATCGTATGAGGAAATAGAACTTTGGCTTCGGCTTGGTTGGGTTCAGCTTCTTGATACTGTCAAAATATGAAAATGATTGTCGTCATGGCGACGATAAGAGATTCCAGAATCTCACTATCCACATCCGGTCGGAAAAGATAGTGAGATTCGGATTCGTACGGGAGTACCATGGAGATATGGGGAAACTGGAAGAGGTGTCTCGGAAAAGAAAGAAGAAGCAGGATATCCAGCATGCCGTGCTGGCAACGGTCGCCGTGACAGGAGTCATCGCTTTTGCGGCGATTGTCGGGAATGCTGTCCAACTTCTCAACTATCTGCCCAATGAAAGATATAACCTGAAATACAGGATGAAGTCGGTTGCCGGCCGGCTCATCGCAAAAGGATATGCGAACTGGATGGAAAGGGATGGAAAGAAATTCTTGCGAATAACGTCGAAGGGGCGCAAGGCTCTCGCTCTTGAGCAGGCGAAGGCTTCTTTGAGCAATCAGAAAAAGAAATGGGATGGTCGCTGGCGGATGGTCGCTTTTGATATTCCAGAACGGCGGCGAGGAGTGCGATTCCGGTTGCGTGCAGTTATGCGTGAGATCGGCTTCGTGCGTCTTCAAGACAGTGTCTGGGTGTATCCCTACGATTGCGAAGACTTCATCGCTTTGCTCAAGGCAGAACTGAAGATAGGAAAGGATGTCCTCTACGCGATTGCCGATACGATAGAACATGACAAAAATCTTCGTCGGCATTTCAATCTTCCTGAAGGATGATTCAAAATCTCACTATCTTGGACGGTCGGAAAAGATAGTGAGATTAGTGTGAGGTTGAATTTTGTTCAGGATGATTGAGCGTCATCACGACGCGGGGTTCCCCGTCGCCGTAGTAGTTTTCGATACGTTCGCCGAGCGAGAAGCCAAGCGATTCGTATAGTTTTATTGCTCGCATATTATCGGGGTGCGTTACAAGATCAATAATCGGGACATTTTTCAGTTCCTCGAGCATTTTTATCATTGCAGCCCTTCCGATATCTCGACCTTGGGCGTCGGGGTGGACGACGAGCCCACTGATGTAGGTATGATCTGGAGCCTTCATCTCATACATCGTACTTCCGACTGCGCGACCGTTTTCATATATTAGATACACGACACTTTTTCAATTTCAGCGAGCGCTTCATTCCGATCTGTCATTGCCGAGTAGATAGGGGTACCATCAACACTCCGTTCGAGTTCGAGGAATGTATCAATATCTTTTGCGGTGGCTCGTGCGAGCGTAACTGAAGGAAGTTTCTTCATTTTTTCAGTGTACCACTGGATGTTGATTGCGCGGCCCGCAGCGGGCCGCGGGTGGCGATTTGAGGGCATTCCATTTATAGTTCTCGGAGAAGTTCTTATTTTTTGTTTGAAAGGAGGAGGGGATGAGGAGATGGAAAAGTCATCGGGATGAGAGAATTTTCGAAGCTCTGATATTTTTGGGAGGGAAAGCATCGGCTCGGCAGATTGCAGACATAACAAGAATGAATGTACACAGTCTTCCACGAACGCTCTTTAGTGTCCCCAATGTAAGGTATCTGGGTGGCGAGGCTGAAAATAGCCAGTGGGGGATAATTGGGGGCTAATGTAAGACAGCCGGATCATTCTATACAGGATGGTCCGGCTTGTTGATTGTCCAGCTCCACTTTCCACTCCAGTTCCTCGTTACACTTCCAATTATCACAGGTATTCAAAATGCACGAAGAAAGTGGGGCTGGGCATGGTATTTTATAGGCATGAGCGTTTCATTCAGCGTCCCGCACGAGAACGTGTTGCAGTTGGGCTTGCGCGAAGGCATGAAAGTCGGCGACTTCGGCGCGGGCACCGGCCACTATTCACGTGCGGCGGCAGCCATCGTGGGGCACAGCGGCAGGGTCTACGCGATCGACGTGCAGGAGGAAATCCTCAAGCATCTCAAGCTCAATACACACGCGCACCATCAGAGCACTATCGAAACGATCTGGGGCGATATCGAAAAGCCGGGCGGCTCGCACTTGCGCGACCAGTCGCTCGACGCGATAATTCTCGCCAACACGCTTTTTCAGATCGAGAACCGCTTCGGGCTCCTCGGAGAGATGAAGCGCGTGCTCAAGCCGGGCGGCAAGCTTTTGGTAGTCGATTGGGCGGGCAGCTACGGTGGCATGGGTCCGGTACCGGAGAAAGTCGTTACCGAGCACGAAGCAGAAGCTTTTTTCATCAACGGCGGCTTTCACAAAGTGAAGTCGTTCCGCGCTGGGCCGCATCACTACGGGCTCGTCTTTACCTCGCCATGAATCCCGTTAGAAATCGCGGACGCGTCTGGGCAGGCTGCGGTATACTAGAAGCTATTATAAGAACTAATCGAATAGGGGACGGTATGCGTGCTGCGTCCGCGCCCTATTTCTAACGGGATGAAATTATCTCTCTTCCAGACCATCCTTCTCGGCGTATTTTCCCTCGGCGCGCTCGTCGGTCTTTTCGTTTTCGCGACGTACACGAGCACCGGCGGTTCAAATGCGATCGGCGTCGTCGTCATCTGGGGCACGCTGCCGTCGAAGGATATGGAAGGCGTCCTCGCCGCCGCTGAGCTTGCCGATACGACCCTCAAGGACCTCACGTACGTGCAGAAAGACGCGGCGACCCTGTCGGCGAGCATCGCCACCGCGATAGCGACCGGTGCCGCGCCCGACCTCGTCCTCGCCTCACAGGAAGAATTGCGCGTGCTCTCAAGGTTCATCGAGCCGATACCGCTCTCGACGCTTCCCGCGAGCGACTTTGCAAATGCATTCGTCAGAGCAGGGGGGCTCTTTGCGGCGCCGGGCGGCGCCGGCTATTACGGCATACCGTTTCTCATCGATCCGCTCGTGCTCTTTTCAAATCGTTCCATCCTCTCGAGTAGCGGCATCGCGAGGCCGCCGGCGACTTGGGAGGCGCTCGTCGGCCTCGTGCCAAATATCGCAATCCTGACTCCGACGCGGCAGATCACGCGCGGCCTCGTCGCGCTCGGCACGTACGACAATGTCCGGAACGCGCGCGGGATACTCTCCGCACTCTTCCTTCAGCAAGGCATCCCGATCTCCTCTTATGCGAGCAACGGCAATCTCGCTGCCAATCTCGGAGATGGTGCTTCGAGTGGCGAAGCGCACGGATCGTCGGTCGTCGGCTTCTATACCCAGTTCGCCGATCCTTCAAAAGTCTCCTATACGTGGAATACGTCACTGCCGGATTCCGAGCAGATGTTCCTCTCCGGCGATCTCGCACTCTACTTCGGCTACGCTTCCCGCGCGCGCTTCCTCAAAGCGGCAAATCCGAATCTCGACTTCATCGTGACGCCCTTGCCGCAGAGCGCGACGGCGCGGACGAAGCGCGCATACGGCCTCATGTATGCATTCATGATTCCACGCGGAGCGACGAACGGGGCGGGCGGATATCAGGCTGCCGTGCTCTTGTCCGGCTCGGCCGTACAAGCCGCCGCAGCTCATGCGACCGGTCTCGCTCCGGTAAGCGTGAGCGAGCTGGTAAACGTTCCCACCACCGATCCGATTGCCGCAGTCGCATACGCCGAAGCGCTCTACACCGAGGGATGGCTGTCCCCAGCGCCCATGGAGGTCGATCGCGTCTTCTCGGGTATGATTGGGGATGTGATAAGCGGCCGCTCAACGCTCGAAACTGCGCTCGGTAATGCCGCGCGTTCTCTGAGCTCGCTGCTGCAACAATAATATGCGTTTTTTTTCTACCTCACTCGTTGCTGTTGCATTTGTCATAAGTGCTGCGGGTATTGCGCATGCTCAACTCGAAAATCCTCCTCCAGGGAGCACTCCGGGCGGATTTGCCTTGCCGGGGCCTGGTGGCAATACGGGCTTTACTTTGCCGATGCCGGGAGGAAATACCGGCTCTAATGGTTCCAACGAAAAACTCATCAATCCGCTCAAGGGGGGGGGCAATCTTCAGTCATTTCTTCTCAATATACTGGATTTCATCATAAATATCGGCTCCATCATCGTCATCCTGATGCTGGTATTTGTCGGTTTCAAATTCGTTACCGCACAGGGCGAGCCGGGCAAGATCAGCGAGGCGCGCGACATGCTCCTCTGGACCGTCATCGGCGCGCTTGTCCTGCTCGGATCGAAAGCGATAGCCATGGGCATCCAGGCGACCGTGCAGGCGCTCTCATCCGGCGGCTGATATGAACCTCTCTGGCGGCACCAGTCTCAAGAATTTTATCGGCAGCGGATCCGATGGACTCATCGGCGCTATCAATACTATCGTCATACCGGTCATCACGGCTCTTGCCTTTGGCGTTTTCATATGGGGCGTCGTGAGTTATTTTTTCCTTCATGGAGAAGACGAGGGGAAGCGCGCGGAAGGACGTCAGTTCATCTTCTGGGGCATTCTCGGCATGGTTGTTCTCTTCTCGGTCTGGGGATTCGTGAACCTGCTGTTGTCCACGCTCGGCATCGCGCCTTAATGAAGTAATGTGTCATACTTACCGCATATGAAATCAACCGTTCGCACTGCCGCACTGCTCGTGATGCTTCTCGTGCCCGTGCTCGCATTCGCACAATCAACGCAAACGCAGGTGCAGATGGTGTCTCCTCCCAATATGCCGTATACGGGTTCCTACGATTTCAAAGGTATCCAGCAGTTTTCTGGCGGCAACTTCATGATGCCAGGTATGATGGGTATGGGACTGCCCGGGCTCGGCGGCGGAACGGTTGGGTTTGGAGTAGTCAGTATTGCTAGTACCATCATCTATCTCATCAATAGCGTGCTGGTGCCGCTGCTCTTCGCAGTTTCTTTCATCGTGTTCCTGTACGGCGTCGCCAAAGCCTACATCTTGTCTCCGGGCGATGAGGAAGCGGTCAAGAGCGGCCACAAGATACTCCTCTGGGGCCTCATCGGCTTTGCAGTCATGGTGTCGGTCTGGGGTCTCGTAAATGTCGTCGTGGCCACTTTTGGTCTCGCTTCATCATCCGGGTCGGCCTATCCGACAGCGTTCGGGTCATTCTCAAGATAGTTTGAAACCATATGAAATTAGACGCTCTCCAAGTGTATTCCAACAGCATCATCAACATCATTTATTTTCTCCTTGTCCCGGCGGTAATCGCCATGGCGTTCATTACGTTTCTCTGGGGTGTCTATACGTATTTTATTCTCGGCGCGGACAATGAAACCGCGCGCGAGACAGGGAAGCAATTCATCCTCTGGGGCATCATTGGTTTCGCAGTCATCATCTCTTTCTGGGGGCTCGTGTATATGGCCAGTATGACGCTCGGTCTTTTCCCGGGGAGTGCTCCGTTACAATCGCCGAGGATCTAGCCCTGTCCTGGAGGGTCAATATTCTATCCACACGAAGCGAGCAGACACGATTGACTCTACTCATACGGACGTTACAATTACCACGTTATCCATTTACCTATATTATGAAAAAAGCCCTCGCCCTCACTTCAGGAATCCTCGCCGCGTTCGCCGTACCGCTCGTCTCTTCCGCCGCCATCAGCAATCTCTCGGATGTCGGTTCGTTCGTCATCAATACCATCAACAATGTCTTCGTCCCGGTCCTCTTCGCGGTAGCATTTATCGTCTTCGTCTGGGGCGCATTCGATACGTTCATCTTGGGAGCGAATTCCGAGGATGTGAAGGAAAAAGGGAAAAACCTCATGCTCTGGGGTCTTATCGGCTTCTTCGTGATGGTCTCCGTGTGGGGCTTGGTAAACATCCTTACGGGTACGGTCAGCTTCGGTACTTCGACGCAGTCGGCTCTTCCAGCAGCGAAAACGGTCGGTCAATAGATAGATGAACGTACTCAATAAGTTCCTCGGGAGCGTCGTCGTGGAGATCATCAATCCGATCATCCTGCTCCTCTCCGCCGGCGCATTCGTCGTATTCCTCTGGGGCGTGTTCGAGTTTGTCGCGCATGCAGGGGACGAGGGAAAGCGCGAGGATGGGAAGCAGGCCATCCTCTGGGGTCTTATCGGGATGGCAATCATCTTCGGCGCCTACGGCATAATCAATCTCGCGCTCGGCACCTTCGGCCTCGACAAGCTGGTTCCGGGGAAGTTCAGCGGATCATAGAGGGTCATACAAAGAGAAAGGCCGCACCGGGATTGAACCGGTGCGGCCTTTTCGCTAAAGAACAAAGAACTTACAGTGGAGCGTAGGCGTAATGAATGATGTTTTTTCCTTTCGCCTGATTTGTGATATACACCCATGGCATGTTGCCTTTAGGGCAAGGAGCTTCCCCTGCACCATAGGATATCTCGCTTCCATTATGATACACACAGTGGATGCGGAACTCGGCCGATCCAATGAATTTGATGGTCTTGTCGACATCAATCGGGAAGAGCTCCGATTTCCCGCGTTCCACCAAGGTAAATCTTGGCCATGATTCCTCTGGGTCGCTTATGAGAGGAATTCCAGATGTTTGATCTGATTGATCGTTCTTTGGTCGGTGGGTCAGCATATAGTCTGACACCTCCTTTGTTGAGACGATTAATACGACGACGCTAATCAGAGCGAGAATTGAGTTCCGAGCCGTCTTTCGAAATTTTATTGACTTCTCGGTACCCTCAGCCTCAGCGCTGTTTTTCGCCTCAGATAGATTCATCGTCTTCCTCCTTGTGTGGGACGTGATGCTCTATTTTTTTGTCCAGAAGAGCTTACTTTTTTCTCATTCAGGAATTTTTCGGCCAGTTTGACCGCTAGAATTGGGATATCACCTTCGACGACTGTGATATCCATCTTAGTGTCGTTACCCGATACTGTCAGTGCCCTGTTGAGCATTTTATTGTATGCATCTGTCGAGATTTCTCCTGATGCAATCTTCGTTTTCAGTATTGCCGGTTCATACCCATAGAGTCGAGCCACCACCTCATGAAGCACTTCAGCCTCATCGATGGCGTCTCTGGTCTTTTGAACCGCACTAGGGAATGCGATGCTGTCGATGACAACGCTTACGGTAATGAAACCGTACTTGCTGCCGAAACTTATCGGGTCCTCGCCACCCTCTTTTCTACTCATGAATTCCAAGGAAAGTTTTTCATTGAGTTCAGTAATTTGCTTCCGTACCTCACCTGCATCCATTTGGGCACACTGGCTCGTGAGGAAACTATCGATAAAAGCAGTAATGCCGCTTTCTATCGTTGATGCGTCAACACCGATAGCCCGTTCAATCAGAGCAAGGTCAATAGCATATTCGAACTTTCCACCGACAATTACTTTCGCGCTTTGCGTTGAAATGCCTACACTGAAAGGGCGTGTAATCACTTTCAGTGAATAATTACCATTTTTGTTACGTTCTTCCCACCAGTACGATAGGTGAAGTCCTGGACCGTACGGAATCATCGTTCCTTTGAACATGTTCTGAGTGACATACCCAGTCCATTCTGGATTGTAGATGAGCATACGATCGGGGATTATCCATCGCGCGAGTGTGCCACCACCGCAGAATCCTAATAGGTACCCGATAGTCTCGTGTCCAATCAACAACCCCCAATAACCTGCTAATGCTGTTGGTGCCCCAATGATGAATCCTGTAGAAATAAGGAACCACATTAAGCGGAAGAAACGATTCCTGGTCTTAATCTGTCCGTCGTGGGGCGGTCGCAGATCAATACGGTAGCCGGTATGTTTTGCATCCTGAGCCATTTCAGCACTCCTTTGTGAGGTTGTTTAGATAACAGAGAACTTGTTTTCTGGTGGAAATAATACAGAAAACTATGAGAAAGTCAAGTGCGCCTACCTGGATTCGAACCAGGGACCGTCTCCTTAAGAGGGAGCTGCTCTACCAACTGAGCTATAGGCGCAAAGTGAGGAAACAAGAATGCGTCTTCGGATTCTTGTTCTCCGAACGAGCGCCTGCGTTAATCCGAGAAGATACAGGCGCGTAAAGGAAAATATAGCAGACTATAGTATGCTTTGAAAGCGCTGGGGTAAGCGAAGCTTTCCTCAGCTCGTTCGGGCGGTAAGGAATACTGCGGACAGTCTTCCTTACTCCCTCACTTCGCTGGGGTGGCGAAATTGGTAGACGCATCAGCCTTAGGAGCTGACGGGGCAACCCATTGGAGGTTCGAGTCCTCTCCCCAGCACAGACATGAGCATAGCGAGTGCGGTGCTGGGAGCGTGACGCCTGCGCGTCACGCGTGAGAGGACTCGAAGGCCTTTGCGTTATTTTCGAGCCAAGCCGCTTGGCAAGAAAATCGCAAAGGTGTACTGCGCCGGTACGGCGTGAGATTCCTCTCCCCAGCACCGATTAGTTAGCGAAGAACCGCCTTTTCAACCCGCAGCGCTTTCCCGAACAGCCTGCTTCCCAAATACTTGAAAGTATCAATCTGGCCGGTCGAATAAAAGCGGATGCTCGATTGTCTGCCGAGCGTTCTTTCGAGGTCACTGTGTTTTTTCAAATATTTTTCTAATTTCTTCGGCACCACCTTTGCTTCGGATATGATCTTGATGTCCGATCCGATGATGTTGCGGATGCTTTTTTCCAAAATTCCGTAATGCGTGCAGCCGAGGATGAGGGTGTCTATATTCCTGCGGAGTAAGGGATGCAGATATTTTTTTAGCACCGCGCGCGTCTCTTGAGTGTCCTGCTTTCCCGCCTCCACAAGCGGGACCAGAAGCGGGCACGCTTTCTGAAATACATGCACGCTCGGATCGAGTTTTGTCAGTTCCCGGACGAATGCGTTTGATGCAACGGTAGCGGTCGTAGCGATAACGCCTATTCTCCCGCTGTCGGTTCCCCGTATGGCTTCTTCCGCCGCGGGAATGAGTACGCCGAGTATTTTTTTCTTCGTACCGTGTTTCTTCGCATATTCCTGCTGAATCTTGCGGAGTGCTTCGCTCGAGGCGGTGTTGCAGGCAGTAATCACGATTCCGCATTCATGCTGAAAAAGAAATCGCACCGCCTGTCTTGTGAACGCATGTATCATTTCCTGCGACCGATGCCCGTACGGAGCGCGGGCGGTGTCGCCGAGATACACATAGTTGTACTGCGGGAGTTTCTTCACGATAGAGCGCGCTATATCAAGCCCGCCAAATCCGGAATCGAAAATCCCTATGTTCAAGCGTCTCTTTTTCTTTACCATGTGCTGGTGCCGAGGGTGGGAATCGAACCCACACGAAGGTTTTTAGGCCGTCTCAGGATTTTAAGTCCTGTGCGTCTACCAATTCCGCCACCTCGGCAAATTTCTATGCTTACTCTAGCAGTCTATCAAGGAATTGATAATCGTATTTCTGTTACCTTTTATTTATTGAGGCCCGGGCGGGATTGGTCACGGATAATTCTCTCGCCGTCGCTCAAGAATTTCCTCGACCCCGCCTCACGGCTCGGCCTGCTAGCCGAGCATCGCTCCGGCTTTCAATTCCCGATGGATTGCGCGCAGGCGCAATCCGCCCGGGCCTCTTTCGAGGACTCCAGAGGCCCGGGCGGGAATCGAACCCGCGCATCGCGCTTTTGCAGAGCGCTGTGTTACCGCTTCACCACCGGGCCCAGACACCAAGTTTTGCATCGTGTTTCTAGCGAAGCCGTATCTCGGTTCTGTACGTGTGAGTGTAACAAATAAAATCTATTTTTGGGGACTCCATGAAATAAACACGCTTCGCAATGCAAAACCTAGTGTATGGGCGGGCCGTTTCTTGATGATACTAACTTTTTGCAGGTTCCGCTAACGGTTCGCCGTTATCAAGCAGGAAATCGACGCGCGGGAGGCGCATGCGCGCATGCGTCTTTAAGTGATCAGAAAACGCTTCGCGCTGGCGTTCGAGGAAAGCCATCGCTGCGCGCGCTTTCTCGACAGGGAAGACGCTTACGAAAACGAGGATGCGGTCGCCGTGCGCGACGCTCCGCGCTTGGATGACGGTAATGAGGGATTCTCGCCCGGCTTCGCGCGCGATGAACTGCGCAGCTTCGCGCGCGACGATCTCAGTCGCGCGATTCGACTGCTTGCGGGGGGTGCGTATGCGGGCGTCAGGGTTCATAGCTCAGTAACGACGAAAGCGATAAGCTCGTCGCCGTAGACGGCATTTTCGCGTGCTTCGACCTCGGTGCCGAAGTCGCCCTCGGTCTTGATCTCTTTGACGTCCGCTCGCGCCTGCTGGAGATTGCCGATGCTGCCGCGCGCAATCTCGACGTCTTTTCGCATAATCTTCACGCGGTCACCGACCGTCAGGATGCCTTTGATGTGACGTGCGCCGAGGACCTGTTTCTTTGCGCCTGAAGAAAACGTTTTCAAGACGAGTGCTCGACCGAGCTCTTTCTCGGAGGAGACGACCGGAACGCATGCGCCGAGCAGTTCTTTGACCTTTGCCGACAGCTCATAGATGATCGAGAACGAGAGTATCGAAATGTTCTCGCGCTGTGCGAGGTCGCTCGCGATCGCGTCGGTCGAGACGTTGAAAGCGATGATGGTCCCGCCTGCGCCGCGCGCGGTCTTCACGTCGGTCTCCGAGATGCTACCGACACCCGACGAGACGATGCGAATCGAGGCACGCTCATGGGTAATCTTCTTTAGTTCATGCACGATAGCGTCGACCGAGCCGGCGACGTCCGCTTTGATGATGAGCGGCAGCTCGGTAATGCCTGCAACCGCCGCCGCGCGCTCGGGCATCGGTGCGCTTGTTTTTGCGTTTTCTTTTGCAAGAGCCTCTGCTTCCTTCTTGCTCTTCACGACGCTGAACAGGGAGCCGGCGGACGGCAGCTTGGAGAATCCGGAAATGCGCACCGGCTCTGAGGGTCCCGCGCTTGGGGCGCGCTTGCCGAGGAAATTCTCGATGAAGCGGATCGGTGCGAACGCATCGCCTGCAACGACGAAGCCGTCGAGCGTGAGCGTGCCGTCTTTTATGATGAGAGTCGCCGAGGCGCCGCGCTTCGCGTCTTGTGTCGCTTCGAGGATGAAGCCCGTCGCGCTTGCCTCTGGGTCGGCGGTAATGTCGGCGAGATCTGCCGAGAGGAGGACGAGGTCGAGGATTTCCGGGACGCCTTCGCCGGTTTTCGACGAGACGAGCGCGAATGCGATGTCGCCGCCCATACCTTCTATGTAGATACCGTGCTCGGTAAGCGAGTTCTTCGCGTGTCCGACGTCGGCATTGTTCTTGTCGATCTTCGTGATCGCGACGATGTAGGGGATACCCGCTTCAGTGATGGCGGCGAGCGCGTCGAGCGTTTGCGGCATCACGCCTTCGTCTGCGGCGACGACGAGAATGGCGATGTCGGCTGCAGCTGCGCCGCGCGTGCGGAGCGCTTTGAACGCTTCGTGCCCGGGCGTATCGAGGAAAGTGATCGGACGCTCATTGTGGAGCGCGATATACGCAGCGACGTGCTGCGTGATGCCGCCCGCTTCGCCCGCGACGACAGTCGCCTTCCGGATGTAATCCAGAAGCGAAGACTTGCCGTGATCTATGTGGCCCATCACCGCGATGACGGGCGGCCGTTGTGTCCGCGCCATAATGGCCCCATTTCATCACAAAAATGACTCGATTGCAATATCTGCTAGAATCAACGCATGTTTTGGAAACGGAGGACCTACCTTGACTATGCCGCAGGAGTGCGCGGTAATCCGTCGTCTCCGCACAAAGAGGGGCGGCTCGCGAAGCAGATGCTTGAAGATGCGCGAACGGCGATCGCGCGGCTGACGGAGGTGCAGCCGGACGACATCATTTTCACGAGCGGCGCGACGGAGAGTAATGCACTCGCCATTCTCGGGCATGTGCGAGCGCTGCGCTTGCTTGCCGGCCCTGACGTGCCGGGCAGAAATAATATGCACGTCTTGTATCTTCCAAGCGCACACGCTTCGATCGTCGAGAATATGAAATTGCTGGCGGCAGAAGGCATCATCATCGAAGCGCTTCCGATAAAAAACTATCGTGTCGATACTGAGGCGCTTGCGACAATGCTTCGCAAGGAGACCGTGCTCGTCTCGATGGATGCTGTGTGCGGCGAGACGGGAGTGGTGTGGAATACGCGCGAGGTCGCAGAAACGCTCCGAAAGGCGCGCGGCGACGGAGTCGCCGCGCGCATCATGCTACATGTCGATGCGAGCCAGGCACCCTTGACCGAGAAGATTTCGCGCGCGCACTTCGGCGCAGATATGCTGACCTTCGATGCGTCGAAGGTCAGTGCGGCGCGCGGTATAGGCGCCCTCATCGCGCATCGCACGATCCCGCTCGTGCCGCTGTACGCGGGCGGCGGACAGGAACGCGGACTACGCTCCGGAAGCGAAGCGCCGGAGCTCGCACAGAGTTTCGCGGCCGCGCTCGCCGCCGCCGTGCTTGGCCGCGAATCTTTTCGCGTCTCCGCAGAAAAGAACAGAGCGCTTCTTAAGGCGGCTCTTACGGCTATTTTGAACATACATATACAGGAGGGTCGCGCCGCGCAGGCGCCGCATATCCTCAATCTTTCGCTTCCCGGCCGCGATACGGACTATATCGTCGCACTCCTTGATGAAGCCGGTTTCGCCATTTCCTCGCGGAGTGCCTGCGAGACGGATTCCGAAGAAGGTTCTCGAGCGGTTCTCGCGCTTACGGGAGACCCCGAACGTGCTCGCGCGACGCTCCGAGTCTCGTGGAATCGGGATATTCGCCCGCGCGAACTGGCTCGTTTTGCAAAGGCGTTTATACAGGCAGTCGCGTTTATTGACAACAGCAATCAAGGGTAGCATTATGGTGGTATGAATCCCGTTAGAAATCACGGACATGTCGGTCGAAACCGTGATATAATGGAATCAATTACTAGAGCTAATTTCTAACGGGATGAACATTGAGGAACTCTCGAAATCTCAACTCATCCTCCTCACGATTCTTGTGAACTTCGTGACCTCCGTCGCAACTGGTATCTTGACGGTCTCGCTGCTCGACAAGGCGCCGCCGTTTGTCACGCAGACGGTCAATCGCGTCGTCGAACACACCATCGAGACGGTAATCGCCGCCGCGCCAGCTGCCGCCATCCAATCTTCCGCGCCTTCGAATCAGGAGCTCGTGACGACCGCGATCGGAGCGAATGCGTCGCGCGCAGTCGCTATCTATGCGGCCGAGACTGGCACCTCGACGCCAGCAATCGCCGTCGGCACCTATATCCCGAAGGCGCGCGCCGTCGCGACCGCCGCGCTTGATGCATTGCCGAAGGAAACGCTCATCGAGTTCACGAACGGCGCATATATCTTCGCGTCGCTTTCGCACGAGGGTAAGGGCCTAGCCGTCTATGGCTTCGCCGACAGTGCAGTATTGCCGAAGATGGCCTCGCCGACTCTGATTGTCGCGAATGATCTGAAGCTCGGCGCGACCGTGCTTGCGCTCGGCTCCGACGGCTTCGCGTCCACTGGTATCGTCGCGCGTGTGACCGCCAAGGGCGTGTACACCACGCTGCCAGACATCGGCACCGGGAGCGCCGTCGTCGATCTCTCGGGGAATCTTGTCGGCATCAGTGGCGGAGAGATGGCGGGGCTTCTTATATCTGCGGAAAAGATAACTGCGCTTTTGACCTCGACATCGACGACTGCAACCTCGACTGTCGTGGCGAAGTAATATCCTTCTACTATGCCTCCTTTTAACAATTTCACTACGAAAGCTAAAGAAGCGGTCCGTCGCGCGCACGAGCTCGCGATAGAGCGCGGGCAGAACCATGTCTCGCCGCTCCACTTGCTCGCTGCGCTCGTGCTGCAGGAAGAGTCGCTCGTCTACTCGATGCTCGACCGTATGGAAGTCGATACGAACTTGCTTGCAGACACCGTGCTCGAGCACCTTGAGACGCCGGAAAACGCGTCGGTGCTCTCGCCCTCATACCAGATTTATCTCACGCCGGATCTCGCCCAGGCGCTCGAATCGTCAGGAAAGATAGCGGCGCGGCTGAACGACACCTTCGTCGGGACCGAGCACCTGTTCCTTTCGGTCATCGAGCATCCGGGTCCGGCGGCCGATCTCTTCACGCGTTTTGCGATTACGCAGAACGCCGCGCTCGCGGTGCTCAAAGAGCTCAAGAATTCGAAGGACGGTCAGGTCGTCGAGCCGAAGCGTTTCCGCGCGCTTGCCAAGTACGCGCGCAATCTCACGAAGATGGCCGCTGAGAACAAGCTCGATCCGGTCATCGGCCGCGATCAGGAGATCAATCGCGTCATCCAGATCCTCGCGCGCCGCACGAAGAACAACCCGGTCCTTATCGGCGAAGCGGGCGTCGGCAAGACGGCGATCGCCGAAGGGCTCGCCGCGCGCATGGCAAGCAATGACGTCCCTGAGTCGCTCAAAGGCAAAGAGCTCCTTTCGCTCGATCTCGGGCTCATGATCGCTGGCACCAAGTACCGTGGCGAGTTCGAGGAGCGCATGAAGAACGTGATGAAAGAAGTAGAGCGCGCGGAAGGGAAGGTCATCCTCTTCGTCGACGAGCTTCATACGCTCGTGGGCGCCGGCGGCGCGGAGGGCTCGCTCGATGCGTCGAACATGCTGAAGCCCGCGCTCAGCCGCGGCGAGATCCGCGTCATCGGCGCGACCACACTGAAGGAATATCAGAAATACATCGAGAAGGACGCCGCGCTCACGCGCCGTTTCCAGTCGGTTTTCGTAAGTGAGCCGTCGATTGAAGATGGCATCGCGATCCTGCGCGGGCTCCGCGATAAGTACGAGCTTTTCCATGGTGTGCGCATTACCGACGGCGCCATCGTCGCCGCGGTCGAGCTCTCCGCGCGCTACATTACCGATCGTTTCCTGCCGGACAAAGCTATCGACCTCATCGACGAGGCGGCCTCGGGTCTGCGCATCGCGCTTGAGAACAAGCCGCCGCTCCTTGAAGAGACCGATCGCAAGATCCGCCGCCTCGAGATTGAGCGACAAGCGCTCCAGAAAGATTTGGAAGGCGAGCATGCGAAAGAGATCAAGGAGCGCATCAAGGTCATCGATGCGGAAGTCGCCGACTTGAAAGAGAAGACGAGCGAGCTTGAACTTAAGTGGAAGAATGAGAAAGAAATTTTGACCGGCATCCGCGCCGCGAAGACCGAGCTCGAAGCGCTCAAGGTGCAGGCGGACAATGCCGAAGCCGCCGCCGACCTCGGCACGGTCGCGGAAATCCGCTACGGCAAGATTCCGCACATCCAGAAAGATTTAGAAACGAAGCTGAAGCGCCTGAAGGCTCTGCAGAAGTCGCGCCGCGTTTTGAATGAAGAGGTGGCTGAGCAGGACATCGCCGGCGTCGTCTCGCGCTGGACCGGCATCCCGGTTTCGCGCATGCTCGAAGAAGAAGCAGCGAAGCTCTCCCGCATGGAAGAGACGCTCAAGAGTGGCATCATCGGTCAGGACAATGCGGTAAAGAAAGTCACGGACGCGGTAAAGCGTTCGCGCGTGGGCATCTCTGACCCGAACCGCCCTATCGGCTCCTTCCTTTTCCTCGGGCCGACCGGCGTCGGTAAGACCGAGCTGTCGAAGAAGCTCGCGGAGTTCATGTTCAATGATACGGATTCTCTGGTCCGAGTAGATATGAGCGAATTCATGGAGAAACACTCGGTCGCAAAGCTTATCGGCGCGCCGCCAGGCTATGTCGGCTACGAAGAGTCGGGTTCGCTGACCGAGCGCATCCGGCATCGTCCGTACGCGGTGGTGCTTTTCGACGAGATCGAGAAAGCGCACCCAGAGGTGTTCAACATTTTGCTCCAGGTGCTCGACTCGGGGCACCTGACCGACGGCAAAGGACGCAAGGTCAATTTCAAGAATACGATCATCGTGCTGACCTCGAATATCGGCGGGGAATTCATCGACCGTCTCGCGCATATCGGCTTCGGCGTCGCGGGCGCGACCGATGCGAGCCGGTATGAAGAGACGAAGGAGCGCGTCATGGGCGCGCTCAAAGAGCACTTCCGTCCCGAGTTCTTGAACCGACTCGATGACATCATCATCTTCGACGTACTCGCGAAGGAGGCGCTCGCCAAGATCGTCGACACGCAGGTCGAGGAAGTGATGAAGCGGCTCGCGCAGAAGCGCATCGCGCTTTCCTTCATGCCCGAGGTGCGGCAGTGGCTCGCGGAGAAGGGCTACAATCCGCAGTATGGCGCCCGCCCGCTGCGCCGCACGATCCAGGACAAGATACTGACCCCGCTCGCGTCGCTCATGGTCGATCAGGGGGTCATGGAGGGCGGCACCGTGATCGTGTCCATCAGGAATGGCGAGCCGCACTTCGAGGTAAAGAAGAAGCGCGCGCCGCAGACGGCGCGCGCAACCGCCACGTCCGCTGTTGCTTAAAGCTTCGCCGCGAGACAGTATCCGGAAGGTTTAACCTTCCGGACTAGCATCATCTTGCGTTGGAGAAGACTATCTCTTGCGGCATAACGATGAATCTGTTACATTTTCCGTATGTCACAAGACCGCCTGCTTAGGCTCAAATCCACGAAGTCCAACCACGTCATCTGGACTCGTAAGAATAGAAAGACCACCGAGCGCAAGATCGAGCTCCAAAAGTTCGATCCGACGCTACGCAAGCGCGTTACGTTCAAGGAAGCGAAGCGTTAGTTAAAACGAAAACCGTCCCTCAAGGGACGGTTTTCGTTTGGGCGGGCTCACTAGGGCCGTCGATTACGACGTATCTCCATCGCTCGCAAAATCTGCTCACAAGGTCTCCGATTCCTGGACGCACGCGCCCCGCGCGAGCTTGGGCCCGCAAAA
>CALRDY010000003.1 GCA_943355045.1 Candidatus Nomurabacteria bacterium
ATTTCCTGCTGGAAATTTGCTCTGGCTCGCGCCGTCGCGCTGCGCACGCTCCGAAATAATTGCCGCCTGCGTTTTGCATACTCCTTATGGTTTATTAAAACTCCGCGGCGAGGTTGCCGTAGCCGGAGGTGTCGACCGGTTGGAAAGTGGCACGCTTTTCGTCGAAGAAGAGCTCGGTCGAGCCTGTCGGGCCGTTCCGGTGCTTCTCGATGAGGATCTCGGCGATGTTCGGCCGGTCGCTGTCTTTGTTCATCTTGTCCTCGCGGTGGATGAACATCACGACGTCGGCGTCCTGTTCGATGGAGTTATGCACGATGAGGTCTCCGGCAACAAAATTGTGCGTGCCGGGCACTGTTGCGTCGTAGACCTCTTCAATGCCAAGTGGTGTGATAGAAGTGATTTCATCCCAATACACGTCGGATTCAGCAAGGTGCATAAGACCATCGTTCTTCAGCGCCTTCGCGACCTTTGCAAGCCGTGTGCGCGATACCCCCGTGGCCGTGAGCGCCGAGCCGTTATACGCCGTCTGCAAATCATGTGCGACATCCCGCCAGCTCATACCAAGCGCATCCTTTGCAGAGCCGACCAGTTCCCAGACCTCCGGCGGAAGCGTATCCGTGTTCGGGATGGGAGCGATCTTTTCGAGTGCTTGCGCGAGCTCGGCGACGATATCGCCTCGTGCGCCATAGGAGCCGACGAGCGAGAGAAAGCGTGCTTGTACGGGTGCGCTTTGCACCTGCACCTGATAGCAAGGACGATAGCCTTTTTTCACACTCTCCCGTATCGAGCTCCAGATGCCGAGGCGAAGCAGGAGATGTTGTACGTCTTCAGCGAGACCGCGGCTCGTGCTCGCATAATAAATCGCGGCAGACGGCGAGCGTCCGGGGAGCCTCTTCCACGAAATGTTCCCGTCGGTTGCCCAAAGATGATGGAGGAAGAGCTGGATAGATATTGAATCGGAGGCGAACACTGCTTGCGGAATCCGCTTTTCATAAGAACGTACGGGCGCGATGCCGAGCGTCCGGTACCAAGCGGTAATCGGATGCGGCTTGCCGTGTGTCAGGTAATAAGGAGAAGGTAGGTAGGTGTGCCACCAATTCTTCTGCTTGATGCGGCGGGGTGTAATGCCGAAAAGGGTATGCGCGGCATGTTCTACCGCTGCAAGGTTCTTCGGGTCGGCGCTCGTGTAATGGATCGGTTGGCGCGGCAGTACACAGCCGTCACCGAGAAGATGCGCAAGCAGTATGAGCTCTTGGGTAGAAAGAAGCGACGGGGCGTTGCTCGCAGTGAGAAGACGCGGCGTGGCAAGGCGCTCGCCTTCAGAAAGCGCATCCAGTCGTTGCCACCCGTGGAGCGTTAGGAACTGATGATTGCCGGACGCCTTGATGCTGCGGCCGCTACGGAGCTTGAGCGAGAAGACTCGTTTGCGTCCGCTCGGGAAGATGCGGCTTGCGAGCATAGGATGCAGTTGGTAGGTAGCATCCATTGAGACGAGCGGTACAGACTCGCATCCGACCAAATCTTTAATGGGGATACGTTCGCCCGTATCGGCGCGTTGCACAAGAGTGTCGCCGGTAAGGCAGCCGGAGTCGCGCAGGTCGGAGAGGCGAGGCTTGCCGCCGCGCTGCTCGACCGCACGCGAGAGTTGCGAGAGCGCGATGACCGGCACTTCGAGCTCGCGCGCGAGCGACTTCAGGGAGCGCGAGATCTCGGTCACTTGCTGCACCATAGAGTCGGACGCTTTGGTCGAGGTCGGCGCCATGAGCTGGAGGTAGTCGACGACGATGAGCCCGATGCCGCGTTCGCGCTTCAGGCGGCGGGCGACCGCGCGCATCGCGAGGATGTTATTGCCCGGTTTGTCGTCGATGTAAATCGGCGCCTTGGAGAGTACCTCGAGCGCATCGCGGATGCGGTTGAAGTCTTCCTCTTCTCGCACTTGGCCGGTGCGCAGTTTCCACGAGTTCACGAAGGACTCTGCCGCGAGCATGCGGTCGATGAGCTGTTCCGAGCTCATTTCAAGCGAGAAGATGCCGACCGGAACATTGTGGCGCACAGCGGCGTTCCGGGCGATGTCGAGCGCGAGCGAGGTTTTACCCATCGAGGGGCGCGCGGCGAGGATGATGAGGTCGGAAGGATGGAAGCCCGAGAGGAGGTTGTCGAGCGTCGGGAAGCCGGAAGGCACGCCGCGGATTCCATCTTCTTTTTTAGAAAGCGCTTCAATGCGGTCCCATGCTTCGTGCACCTTGTCGCCGATGGCAGTGAATTTGTGTGCGGCGGAGGCATTGCCGATGGCGTAGATGCTTTTCTCGGCCTCATCGAGCACTTCCATCGTCTCGCGCGCGTCGTCGAAGGCTGCTTCTGAAATGTTGTACGCGGCGTCGATGAGAGAGCGCATGAGGAACTTGCGCGACACGAGCTCAGCGTAGTGGGAGAAGTTTCCCGGCGCAGGTGCCGAGCCCGCAAGCTCAGCTAAGTAACTCCTGCTTCCGGAGCGCTCGAGGAGTCCTTGATTTTGCAGTCGTTCGGAAAGAGATAGCTGATCGATCGGTTCTCCGCGGTCGGAGAGTTCGCGCATCGCCCCGAAAATAATCCGATGTTTCTCCGCATAAAAAGAATCGGGATGGATGAGGTCCGAGACGTCATGGATGGCGTCAGGCTTCAGAAGGAGGGCGCCGAGGAGCGCTCGTTCGGATTCGAGAGATTGAGGAGGGACGCGGTCGGAGGCCATTACCGGTAACTATATCAAAGAGTGACGCGAGTTAATACAGGGCCCTCCGAGCCGTCGTCGATACGGTATCCTTTCTGCTCGATTTCGCCTCGGAGACGGTCAGCTTCGGTAAAATCGCGCGCGGCGCGCGCTGCTTCCCTGCGAGCGAGCATATCCCGCATTTCTTCCGGCATTTCTTCAGCGGAAACAGCATTGAATGCGGGCGCGCTCGTGAGCGAAAGGCCGAGGTGCGCTTCGGCGTCTTCGAGGAGTCCCCATTTTTCTTCAGGCGCATAGTCTTCGCTCCGCAGGGAGTCCCAGAGGATGCTGAGCGCTTGCGGCGTCGCGAGGTCGTCGCGCATGACGGCGAGGAATCGTTCACGGGCTTCGGAAGGCACTGCGACGCGCTTTGATTCGCTCGCGATATCGCGCGAAAGTTTCCAGAGTCGGTCGAGCGCGCTCGCGGCGCCCGCAAGCGCGTCCCACGAGAAGGAGAGGGGAGTGCGGTACTGCGCCTGCAGGAAGAAGTAGCGCAGCGCGAGAGGATGGAATCCTTTTTTGACGACATCCGAGAGATACACGACATTGCCGAGCGACTTTGAGGCTTTCTCGCCCTGCATAGTGAGAAAGGCATTGTGCATCCAATAGTGGACGAACGTGCGACCATTTGCTGCTTCGGACTGCGCGATCTCATTGTTGTGATGGATGTTGATGTGGTCCTCGCCGCCGGTGTGGATGTCGATCTCTTGCCCCAGAAGCGCGCGGATCATTGCCGAGCATTCGATGTGCCAGCCCGGATTGCCGCGGCCCCATGGGCTGTCCCACTGCTGGAGGTCGTGCGGCTTCGCGGTGCGCCAGAGGACGAAGTCGGCGGGGTGGCGTTTTCCTTTGACGACTTCGACGCGCGCGCCGGCCTCGAGCTTGACTCCATGTATCCCACCGAGCTTGCCGTAGCCGGGGAACTTTTCCGTATCGAAATAGAGGCCGTCCGGCAGGCGATACGCGAAGCCTTTTTCTTCGAGCGTTTTCGCGAGTGCAATCTGTTCTTTGAGGTACTCGGTCGCGCGCGGGAAAGTGATGTCATCGGTATCGATACTGAGGTCGCTGATGTCCTCGATGAAGAGCTTCGTATAGCGCGTCGCGATCTCCTCGGGCGTCACGTGTTCGCGTGCGGCACCCACAGCCATCTTGTCTTCGCCGCGATCGCCGTCGCCGACCAGGTGGCCGACGTCGGTAATGTTGATGACGCGCCGCACGCGGTAGCCCGCCGCAGTCAGCGTACGCGCGATCGTATCTGAGAATACATAGGCGCGCAGATTGCCGATATGCGCTGGGCCATACACGGTCGGTCCGCACGAGTAGAGGAGTGCCAGTCCCGGCTTCCGCGATACGAAGATCTCTTTTTTACCGGAAAGGGTATTCGTCAAGAATACTTGCGGCGGCCGATACAGAGCAGCCGTGTCCCGTTTTCCGAATAGGCGTGCGAGAAGGTTCATAGGATGCTTCATCATGCTGTCGAGTACGCTAGAAGAGCCAGCGTTTCTTAATGAAAAACAGGGTCAGGAGCATCGCGACGCCGAACATGATCGCGAGCACGATCCAGAACGCGTTCGGCGAACTGATGAAGGGTATACCTTCCGTGCGCATCGCGAATATCCAGCTGATGAGCCCGAGCGGCAGGAAGATGAAGTTGACGATGGTCAGCTTCTTCATGATCTCATTCTGGCCCGCTTCGAGAAGCGCGATGTTCGTCTCGCGCAATTCGCTCGCGACGGCACGATGCGTCTCGATGAGCCGCGCGACTTGCGTGCGCTCCGCGAGGATGTGTTCGGCGCGCTCGGCGAATGCGGCGTTGAAGAACTCGTGCTGTCCGAGCACGTTCAAGAAACGGCCGAGCGGTTCTTCCTGGTTCGCGAGCGCGGCTTCCATGTGCAGGAATTCGCGGCTGATGCTCGAGATCGAGCGCACCGTCGTGCGCTCGGCGCCGTCGAACATGTCCCGTTCGACATGCGCGAGATGGTCCACGACGTGGTTGATATGGTCGCGTACCGACGTATAGAGGTGTACGAAAAGAATCTCGAAGAGGACGTCGGCCGTGAGGAGTGTGTGCGGCGCAACGAGCTTCTGCGTTTCGAGCAGCTTCTTCAGGTGATAGAGGGGCGCGATGACTTCGTACCGGACTGTCAGGATGAAATGCTTTCCGACAATGACGTCGATTTCCTGATTTCCGGTCTCGCCGTTTTCCGCGCCGTGCGCTGGGAAATGGAGGACGAGGAGCGCCGCGCCTGCATCGGCAGCAACAAGCGGCACGGGGGTAGGGGAGAGCAGCTCTTTCTCAATGCGTCCGCTGATCGAGAATTCGCTCGCGATCTGCTGCATCTCCTCTTCGCTCGGCTGTTCGAGATCGACCCATACCCCGCCGTGGTATTCGTATCGAAATATCATGCGCACAGAATACCATAGGCATTGGCGCTCTTATGCTAAACTGTGCGAAATGGAATCGAGAGAATCATCTTTTCGAGGGCAGGGCGTCGCGGTGCGCGGCGTCTCATTCGCGCTTGTCGCCGCGCTTTCTTTCATCATCGGCCTTTCCGTGGGTACGAGCGGCTCCGCCGCGACGGTCGCGGCGCATATCCCGTTCATCGGCGACGGTCTCGATGCGACACCGGATGCCAACGTCGATCTGGCCGCTTTCTGGAAGGCGTGGAATGCGCTTTCCGTGAACTACGTCAACACACACGCTTCTTCCACGCTCCCTACGACGAAAGAGCGGCTGCACGGCGCCATCAGCGGTCTCGCCGCCGCGTACGGCGATCCGTACACCGTGTTCTTCCCGCCGGAAGAAGCGAAAGCGTTCGCAGACAACATTTCAGGAAGCTTCGCGGGCGTCGGCATGGAGATCGGCATGAAAGAGACGGTCTTGACGGTCATCGCTCCGCTCAAAGGCACGCCCGCGGAAGCAGCGGGAATCCTCGCGGGCGACCAGATCGCCGCTATCGACGGGAAATCGACTGACGGCCTCTCGGTCGAGAAAGCGGTCAGCAAGATTCGTGGCCCGATCGGCACGACGGTATCCTTTACCATCATCCGCGGCGACAAATCGCTCGATATCAAGATCGTCCGCGATACGATTCAGGTGCCCGAGACCAAGGACAGCCTTGATGAGAAGAGCGGCGTCTACAGCATCGCTCTGTACGAATTCACGTCGAATTCCGCGAGTCTTTTCAGCCAGGCTTTCGCGCGGTTTAAAGCATCGGGCTCGCAGAAGCTCGTCATCGACCTGCGCAGCAATCCGGGCGGGTATCTCGACGCTGCGGTCGACATCGCGAGCCACTTCCTTCCGAGGGGCGCGGTCGTCGTGACGGAAGACTTCGGTGGCAAGGAGGAGAATCAGGTGCATACGAGTCTCGGCTATAACGACCTGCCGCCGGGGACGAAAATCGTCGTACTCATCGACAGCGGCTCCGCTTCCGCCTCCGAAATCTTCGCGGGAGCCTTGCAGGATGCGCATATCGCGACACTAATCGGGATGAAATCATTTGGTAAAGGCTCGGTACAGACATTGCTGGACCTCGACGGCGGATCGCTCAAGGTTACGGTGGCCCGCTGGGTCACTCCCGCCGGGCACTGGATCATGGGCGACGGCGTCACGCCGGATATCAAAGTGCCGTTTACTGCCGCCGATGCCGTCGCGAAGCGCGACCCGCAGATGGCGCGCGCGATCGATTTTTTGACCAGAAGCAGATGATAGGGTATCCTGGCCTCACATGAAAGTAATTATTTTGAAAGACATAAAGGGGGTTGGGCGCAAGCACGAGACGATTGAGACGTCCGACGGTCACGCGTTGAATTACCTTATTCCGAAGAAGCTCGCTATCGCGGCGACACCCTCGGCGATGAAGGAGGCCGAGCAGCGCCGCAAGCAGGTCACTGACCGCGCAGCGCTCGATACGGCGCTCCTCGCGCAAAATATCGCGACGCTCGCCGAGACGCGCATCGTGATCAAGGCGAAGGCAAATGAGAAGGGTCATCTCTATGACGCGGTAGGGGAGCCGGAAATCCGGAAGGCGGCGAAGGAGCAGGCGCGCATCGATCTTTCTGACGATGCAATCAAGCTCGAGAAGCCGATCAAGGAGCTCGGTACGTTCGATGTTCCGGTTGCTGTCGGCGAAGTCTTCGGGAAGTTTTCCATCATCATCGAGGCTGAATAGGTAGAGGAGGAAACAAAAAACGCGGCGCTTTGAGCGCCGCGTTTTTTGTTTGACTCTGGAGATTAGACGATGACGTCGGCTACTTTCTTTGCGAAAATGCGTCCGGTAAAGCTCGTCTTGCGGCGGCTGCGGTAGGCGACCGTTCCGGTAGCAAGCGAAAAGAGCGTGTGGTCGCGACCGACGGCGACGTTCTTGCCCGCCTCAATCTTCGTACCGCGCTGGCGGACGATGACCATGCCCGGACGAGCGGCTGCGCCGTCGGCGAGCTTCACGCCGAGGTATTTCGGGTTTGATGTATTAAGGTTTTTCGCTGAGCCGCCGGCTTTGGTTGATGCCATAGTGGTATAGTTTTACCTGATGATTATAGCAGGGCTATACCAAAAATGCAAAGACGGCATCGGGCGGGTGCCCCAGGATATGCTCAGTATCGCCATCCTGGTGCTCGCTGCATCCTTCAGTTTCGGATTGGGTTATCTTGCCGGTCTGGATGCCGGACGAACGGGTACTTTCTCGCTTGAAATGGCTTCCGACCCGCTTCCTCTCGCCACGACGGCTGAAACGGGACAGATTGTCGCTTCAAAGAACGGGACGAAATACTATTTCCCGGGATGTGCCGGAGCGGGCCGCATTTCGGACGCCAATAAGGTCTGGTTCGCCTCAGCCGCGGCCGCTGCGGCCGCGGGTTATGCTCCGGCAGCGAATTGTACCGCGCCGTAATCTGGTATCATTACGGTACTATGCACGAGGATTCAGCACGCAACGCATCGGTCGCAAGTCCGTTGCTGGGCGATCCAAAGACTCATGCAGCGGCTGAACGACTGACGAAGATAGTGCACGAAGGGCGTCGCTCCATGCCGGAAGAACGTCCTCCCCTGGTCTGCAAGCCGCAGAAGATAGAGTCGTGGCGCGTCTTCAAGATCATGTCGGAATTCATCGAGGGGTTCGACATCATCCGTCGCTACGGACTCGCAGTATCTTTCTTCGGCAGCGCGCGGTCTACGCTCGGGGATAATTCCTACAAGGACGCTGAAGAGCTTGCACGACGGCTCTCGAAGAAGGGCTTCGCGGTCGTGACCGGCGGCAGCTCCGGTATCATGCAGGCGGCAAATAAAGGCGCTTTTGAGGCTGGCGGCGCGTCCGTCGGTCTCAATATCAATCTGCCGGACGTGCAGAATTACAATCCCTATCTGACCGAAAAATACGGTTTCGATCATTTCTTCGTGCGAAAAGTGATGCTGACCTACGCCTCCGAAGTGTACGTCTATTTCCCGGGCGGCTTCGGCACGCTCGACGAGCTTTTCGAGATCATTACTCTCGTGCAGACGAAGAAGATTCGCAAAGTCCCCATCATTCTCTTCGGGAAGGATTATTGGGAGCCGCTCATCGGTTTTATCGAGAAGACTATCTATCAAGACCATGCGGCAATCGATAAAGAGGATATGGAGCTCCTCACGCTCGTCAATTCGGTCGATGAGGCGTACGATTTTATTACTACGAACGTTTCTTGCTAGAGTAGTACGAAATATGGACTACAGCCAAAAGCGACTTTTAAACATCGCCCGTCGTGGAGGGAGGGGAAGGCATGGTACGCTTTCTTCCATGAGCCGAAAAAGAAGTTGGGCGAGAAATCTCGAAGTGTACGCATTCTGGACGGGCTTCATGAGCACGCTCATCAGTCTGGTACAAGTCATTCTCATCGCTACCAGGAAATAGGCGGGCGGCGCGAAATACTCGATGGGGAACAGGGCCGCAAGGCCCTTTTCTGGTTTTAGTTGACCGTCGCACAATATATCTTTTACGACGCGCTACTAGAGCGCGTCGTAAAAGATGGCAACATTTTGCAACCGTCAAAAGCACAGTCGCAAAATGTTGCCTGTACCATCTCGCTCTCTATCTCTGTATGATGATATGTCGATTCAAAAATCCTAAATCTTGATTTGAGCGAAGTGAACAAGCCATTGCCAGGCTTGAGAGAGTAAATATATGAGGTAGCCGAAATTTGCCTGGCCGGCGGGAGATTCGATAATCGTCTTGATCGAAATGCCGAAGAATGACAATGCGAGAACGAGGACGAATACCCAGAACAAGGTCTTTAGGATGGCATACATGGGGTTGCGAGTATTATACAACAGGAACGGGCCAGTGATACTATCTCGGCATGCCGAGATTTGTTCATAGTAAGCCGGGGAAAATCGCTGCTCTGAAGCACTTTAAGCGCGTTGATCCGCATTTTTATGCGGCAACAGCAGCGCAACACGCTTCTCTTCCCTCGCAGCTTCCGATGCGGCGCACGCGCGCTGAACTTTTTTCCGCACTCGTATCCATCGTCATCGCGCAGCAACTCGGTACTGCGGCAGCCGATACTATTTTTGAGCGAGTGAAGAAAGTGTGCGGCGGACGGCTCTCTCCGGAATCGATCCTAAAGACTCGTCTTCCGGCATTTCGCAAAGCCGGACTGTCAGGCGCGAAGACGAAGGCGCTGAAAGCGGTTGCGGCAGCTGTGGATAACGAGTCGCTCGACCTCCTGGTATTAAAAAAGATTCCCGAGGCGGCTGCCTCTGAAATGCTTGTGCGCATATGGGGACTCGGTCCTTGGTCGGTCGAAATGTTTTTGATGCACTCGCTCGGTCGCAGTGATGTTTTTTCGTCGGGCGACCTGGGTCTCGTGCGCGCGATGGAGGCTATCTACCGTCTGCCGAAAAATGCGCCGCGCACTTCCCTGCTCGCTATTGCAGAAAAGTGGTCGCCGTACCGCACTTACGCTTCCCTTCTCCTCTGGCGCACGAGAGATACATAATCTCTAAAGATACACGAGCGGGTCGAGATACGCGGCGGGGGGCGCAACCGGTATAGTCACGACTGCTTTATTTCGGCAGGTGTATTGCTTGAACGAAACAGCTTCGGCGATATATACGCTCAAATGCAGATGAGGTCCTGTCGCATAGCCGGTATCGCCGGAAAACCCGATGACTTGGCCTGTGGAGACTGCGGCTCCTTTCTGTACACTGATATCGGAGAGGTGTGAGTAGAGTGTCGCGAGGCCGTTTTGGTGTTTAATGAGTACCCATTTCCCGTATTGGCAATTCGGTACCGCGCCGTAATTAATCGCCAGTACGGTCCCTGAAAGCGCCGCTCGAACCGGGGTGCCGATCAATGCGCGGAAGTCTACGCCGTTATGCGTTCCGGAGACGTAGAGTCGCTGTGAAGATGACGTCTTACCGAAGAGTTGTGTCAGAGCTACGATACTGAGCGGCCAGCGCAGCACTCCTTTGCCTGCCGGAGGAATGCGGCTCGGGTCGAGCACATACTGAAGCCGCGATTCAAGTTCAAACATCGCCGCTTCGAAAGCGGCTTCTTCGGCTTTCTTACTCGCCACTATCTTCTGATAGGTGCTTTCTTGGTTCTTGGTGTCCGTGAGGAGTTTTTGTTGTGCCGTCTTTTGGATATCGGTAGATTTTTTCTGCAACGAAAGATCGTTCTGCAGGGAGACGAGTTTGGATTTCTCCGCAGCGACGTCATCACGATTGTTTGCGAGCGCGGTGCGCATGGCGCGCAGGTCGGCGATATCTTTCGCGAGCGCCCGGTTGAACTGTATCGTCTCGTCGGTCGCGCGCCAGGCTTCGCCGAAGGAGTCCGAAGAGATGATCCGTGCGGCGAGCGTCGTCCGTTCATCTTCGGCGATGCTGCGGAGCGCTTTGGCTATCGCGTCCTGATTTGCGGCGATAGACGCCTCTTTATCGCCGATGGAGAGGGAGAGTTCTTTAATCGTGAGGTTCGCCGAGGCGATCTTGCTTTGCGTCACTTTAATCTGTGCCGCGAGCTGTTTTTGAGAGAGCGTGAGCGAACTGATAGTCGATTGCAGCGTATTTTTCTGCGTGCCGAGTGCGTCTAATTGTTTTTGGAATGCGGCGATTTCCGCCTCGAGCGCAGCACGCTGCTGCTTGTTCGCATCGATCTGCGTTTGGATGTCCGCCGCTGCATCGGCGAATGCGATATGAGGGATTCCGAGAACGAGTCCCGCAGAAAGCAGACAAAGCAGAAGCGGGAACCCGAGACGTGTCATCCTTCGAGTATAGCAATAGCTTTCTGTACGCGCGAAAGCGCTTCCGCAGGACCGAGTATCGAAACGAGCGTGAAGGGGTCAGGTGAGCGCTCTTGTCCTGAAAGCGCGTAGCGCAGCGGCCAGAGGACCGCGCCGCGACCCCCCTTCCCTTTCGCTTCCTCAGCATCGGCAAGCGGCATAAGCGTCTCTTTTGCTGTCTCGGGAGAAACGCCCTCTGGGAGGGATTTTAGGGCCTCAGAGAGGCTTTCCAGGGCTGTTTTGGTCATTCCCGGATGGTCCGGAAGTTCTTTCGCGAGGAGTCGATCTCGCTCGATGTCCGGCACGCTGAAAATGCAGGAGAGCTCGCCCGAGAGCATGTCGCGGGCCTCCGAGAAGGTGCGCGCGCGCTCTTTCAGAAGCGGCACTGTCTTCCGTAGCTTCTCGTCTTCCGCCTGGCTAAATTGGCCAACACCTGGTGTTGGCCAATTTAGATTCGTGAGGAAGTCGTTGTCGGAGAGTGCACGCATCCAGTGCTGGTTTACTGAGAACAATTTCACTTCATCAAACACCGCACCTCCCTTCTGTACGCGAGAGAGGTCGAAGATGTCGACGAGCTCGGGGAGCGTATAGAACTCGCGCTCTCCTCCCGGATTCCATCCTAGAAGCGCGAGATAATTGATGAGAGCTTCGGGTAGTATCCCCTGCTCGCGATAATGCTTAACCGAACTTTCGTGTTTACGCTTCGACATCTTACTCCTGTCTGACATAAGGATAAGTGGGATATGCGCGTATGCAGGCGTCCTGAAGCCAAGCGCGCGTTGGAGAAGAATGTGCCGCGGAGTGTTTGAAATATGATCTTCACCGCGAATGATGTGAGTAACGTTCTCATCCTCGTCGTCGACAACGACTGCGAGATGGTAGAGCGGATCATCTATCGAGCGAGCGATAACGAAATCGCCAAGCTCGGTCGTATCGAAACTAATCTCACCGCGGATGAGATCGGTAAATGCCACGGTCTCCCCTGGATTTTTTAGACGCACAACCCGCACGGTCTTCGACGGGTCATCCTTTGCAGGCTCCTCGCTCTCATAGGCAAGATTTTTTTCTATCAATATACGCAAACACTCGGTATGTCGCGCTCTATGCTCAGACTGACGGAAACGATGGTCGGCATTGAGACCAAGCCACGCGAGCTCCTCAAAAATATCAGCTTCATACTCTGGCTTGTTACGCACCGCGTCAGTATCTTCGATACGCAAAATGAATTCACCACCTGCTTTACGTGTAAAGAGATAGCTGAAGAGCGCTGTGCGCGCAAGACCGAAATGAAGATAGCCGGTCGGGCTCGGAGCGATGCGTGTGATGATGGCAGTCATGATTCGTCCCGTTAGAAATAGGACGCGGACGACATTGCTCCCGCATCGCACCTATTCAAATACATATCTATCATGGTTATAATCATACCTTACTAGCATCGTGTCCGCGATTTCTAACGGGATTCGTGTGAGAGTGCGAGCGCGAGCACTTCGCCTGCGAGGATGCGCGCGGCATCTGGGTCGGTAAAGCCTTCGGCGGCTGCGCCCATGCGCTTTGCGAGCGCGGGGTCGTTCAGGATGCGTTCTATCTCAGAGACCAGAATGTGCGGCGTGAGATTCTCCTCGTCGAGTACGATCGCGGCACCAGTCTTCGCGTACGCGTACGCATTGGTGCGCTGGTCGTGGCTAATTGATTCGGGAATCGGGATGAGGATCGCCGGCTTCTTCCAGAGACCGATCTCGGCGATGGAGTTGGCACCCGCGCGCGAGACGACGAGGCTCGCCACGCCCGCCGCTCGCTGGAGCGATATTTCCGAGAGATAATTGATGGGATTGTAGCGAGACGCATGCGGGTCCTTCCCGAGCACGACCTTTGCAATTCCTTGGACATCTTTGAAATTGGCTTGACCGGTTTGGTGGATGACATTTGCTCTCGCAACGAGGCGCGGGAGCGAAGTGAGCACCATCTCGTTTATCTTTACCGCGCCCTGAGAGCCGCCGAGGATGAGGATGGTCGGAATATCTTTCTCGAGCCCGAGGTATTGCTGCGCGCCCTCGATTTCGACGCGCATGAGCGCCTTGCGGATGGGGATGCCGGTGCGGGCGATCCTGTCTTGCACGTTCTTCGGAAAATACTGAGCCGCGCTCTCGAAGGAGATCGCTATTTTCTTCGCGAATTTTGCGGCGAGCAGATTCGCTCGGCCCGGTTTGGCGTCTGATTCGTGGATGATGACCGGGATGCGGAGCAGGCGCGCGGCGAGCACGGTCGGCACGCTGCCGTAGCCGCCTTTGCTCACGACCACATCTGGATACAGGCGAAACAGCGTGAAGAGCGCTGAAATGGTTCCGGCAAGCGTGACGAATGCATCGGTAATGTTTTGTACGGACGCGTAGCGGCGCATCTTCCCTGCCGGGACGCGGATGAAGGTAATGCCATTTTCGAAGAGAGCTTTCTCATCGAATGAATTCGGCGCGAGATAGTACAGCGCCGGCGCGATGAGTCGCTTTTCGCGAACGAGGTCATTGATCGCTTCGGCGATCGCGATAATCGGATAAAAATGCCCGCCCGTCCCTCCCCCCGTAAACGCAATGGTCATATGCGGATTATATCAGTTTTCAAGCCCTTTTATGCGCAGCAACATTGAGGACGAGTCCGCACATGATCAATACCGCGACGAGCGCGGTTCCGCCGTGGGAGAGGAATGGCAGCGGGAGGCCGGTAAGCGGGACGATACCGAGCATCGCCGAGATATTGGTAAACGCTTGCAGGACGATGATGAAAGAGAAGCCGAGCGCGACAAGTCCGCCGAAGAGGTCGGATGAGTGTCCCGCTATCGCGATGCCGCGCGCCGCAAGCGCGACGAAAAGCGCGAGCAGGATCAGCGAGCCGATGAATCCGGCTTCCTCGGCAAAGACCGCGAAGATTGAATCGCCCGTGGGTTCCGGCAGGTAGCTGAACTTCTCGACACTCTGCCCGAGACCTCTCCCGAGGAGCCCGCCAGAGCCGATCGCGATCAATGACTGCTGAATCTGGTAGCCGCTCCCCAAGGAATTCGCTGAGGGGTTCCAGAATGTCTGGACTCTCTTGAGCACGTAGGGCCGCATGGCGACGAGGATGACGAGCGCGAGCAGGACGCCGATCGTAAGGATGCCGAAATCGCGCCAGGGAGCTCCCGCGGCGAAGTACATCGTCATGCCGGTCACGAGGATGAGAAGCGTCGTCGACGTATTCGGTTGAGCAATCAGGAGGATGACTGGCGCTGCGAGTAGGGCGACAAAAGGGATCAGTCCTTTCTTCGGATTCGCGAGCTGCTGCGCATGGGACGCGAGCCACCACGCGAGCACCAGCACGAAGCCGATCTTCAGGAATTCTGCAGGCTGTACGGTCGTGAAGCCGAGGTCGATCCAGCGTGTCGCGCCGTTCGCGTGGAGCCCGATGCCAGGGACGAAGACGAGTGCAGTAAAGAGTATCGATAGGACGTAGAGGAAAGGTGCGGACCGTTTTATGAACGCGAGCGGGATAGTGCGCACAAGGAAGAGCATCAGGAATCCGAAACCGAGGCCGAGACCCGCTTGGATCATGATATCTTGCGATATCGAGCTGCTTTCTCGGGCAAGCAGGCCGAGCTCGGCCGAGGAAAAGATTGCAAAGCCAGCAAAGGCGATGCTGAGCACGAGTAGGAAGAATACCCGATCGCCGGAGATGGCTTTCATCCCGTTAGAGGTAGGAAATCGGAGATTTCCGTACGATTACTGATAATGTTTCTTTTCTTGCAGGCATCTTGTCCAGGATATCATGCATATTTCCTCGGTTTTGACCTCTAACGGGATTCATATCACTTCAGGAGCGCAACGGTCATGCCGACGACGGCGCAAATAATCGAGATGATCCAGTAGCGCATCGCGACCTTGTAGGATGGCCAGCCGATTGCTTCGAGGTGGTGGTGAAGCGGCGCGATGCGGAACACCTTTTTCCCGCGCAGTTTCTTTGATGCGACTTGAATGACGTTCGAGAGGACGGTAATGACGAGCGGAAAAGCGATGATGGGGAGCGCCGCGATGCCGTAACCGTCGCCGAGCGTATCGGTCATGAAGGCGATGACGCCAAGCGTCATCGTAAGCCCCATGGTGCCCGTCTCGGTCATCCAGAAGCGCGCCGGCGGGATGTTGAACCAGAGGAATGCGAGGATGGCGCCGGTCACGGTCGCCGAAAATGCCGCGACGTTCAGCTGGTTCTGGAAATAGGCGATACCGGCGTAGGCCATGAAAGCGGAGCTCAGTACGCCGCCCGAGAGCCCGTCGATGCCATCGATGACTCCGCCCGCATACAGTCCTATTGTAATCAGTACGAAAAGAGGAATGATGAGCGCGCCGATTTCGAGCGTGCCGTCGCCGGGGATGCCGATCGCGGTCACGCCGAGCTTCGCGTAGAACCACCAGCCGATGAAAAGCGACACGAGCGTCACGAAGAGGAGTCGGGTGCGGAGTCGGATGCCACGTTCGCCGGAAGGTCGGATATCGAGTAAGTCATTCACAAAGCCCATGCCGGCCCCGGCAAGGAGTGTGAAGAGCGGTATCCACGTCTGGCTCCGACTCAGGAAATCGAGCTTTTCAGTAGTAAGCGAAGGTGCGAATCGGGCAAGCGCCCATGTTCCGAGCGTGACAATGAGGACGCTGACCCAGATGAGGATGCCGCCCATGCGCGGGGTCGAAGTTTCTGTCTCGGTCCGCAGCTTCTCGAACTCGACGGCGACCGAACCGTCGAGCGCCGTCTTCCCTTTCACTTTTTTCCATACGCGGAATTTATATAGATAGTGTATGAGCAGAGGTGCGAAGAGGATGCCGACCGCAAATGCGGCGGTCGCGGGGATGAATACCTTGATGAGGTCCGAGATGATCATAGAGACGATACGCCTGCGAAGTGCGCGAGCGCCGCCGCGACGAGTGTCGTGCCGTCGGTAAAGCGGGCTTTGACCGAGGAGCCGAGGACGACGACGGCGATTGGGTGATTGATGCCCGCATCAAAGACGAGGACCAGGTTTCCGCCGGCCAGGTCGGTGTAGCCGGTCTTCGAGAGCAGGAGGCGCGGGATGGTGCCGACCATCGGATCAGTATTTTTCACTTTGAAGGACGTGCCGCCCGCGGAGACAGCTTCCGTGAAGGGTCGTGTCGTCGCTGCGGCGATGCTCGGTGATTTCTCGACGAGTGCGCCGGCAAGGCGCGCGAGATCGTGTGCGGAGCCGTAGCCGCCGGAGATCGCGGTCGTCTCATCAAGGCCGCTGCCGTTTATCGCATAGGTTTGCGAGAGTTCGAGCGCCGCAGCTGCGCCCGCAAGCGCTTCATGTTGAGAACGATTTCCACGGAGCGCCGTCGCATGCGCGATCGCCGCCGCGCCATCGTTCAGCGAAGCGACAAGCGTGAGGCGTGCGAGGTCGCTGAGCGTGAATATCTGCCCTACGGAAAAGGCGTGCGGTCCGTCGAGGCGCGTCGCTTCAGCAGGAATGGTCACGGGCGTCGTCGGCGAAAGTTCAGCGAGCGCGGCGTACACGGTCAGGAGCTTCGTGAGCGAAGCGAGCGGGAGCTGCGCATCAGCATTTTTAGCATAGAGCGTTTCGCCGAGCGCTAAATCGTAGACGATCGCCGCTTTCGCTTCGAGCGGAATCTGCGCAAATGCGTCGGGCGGCGTTGAGGTCGCGATAGTGATCGGTGCAGGTACTATTTTCTCCGGCGCGAGCGGTATGAAAAGAAATAGCGCGAGGATACCTGAAGCGAAGAGGAGTGCGATGCCGGTCTCGCGCATGAAGCGGGAGCGCTGGGAAAGTTTTTGGAGGTCAGAACTATTCATATAGTTATGCGGCGTTGTCGTTTGCGGCCTGCGCAGTTTCCTCGGCGATGATTGCTGTGGCAGTCGTACTGAGTTCTGCAGCGCGCGGGAGCTCGCTTGCGCGTGCGATGCCCAAGTGTGCAAGCGCTTCAGTCGTAAGGCTGTAACGTATGCGTCGCTTGTCGTGCGCGTCCTCCTTCCCTTCGATGAGGCCGCGCAGGAGAAGGGTGCGGAGTGACGCCGAGGAGTTGACGCCGCGCACCCAGTCGATCTCGCCGCGCGTCGCACCCTCCTGGTACGCGACGACTGCGAGCGTCTCGAGACTTGCTGAGCCGAGGTCGCGCGCGAATTCGCTCTCGCGGAGTTTTTTTACAATCCCGAACGCTTCGGGGGAGGTGCGCAATTCTACTTCCGTCGCGGTCTCAAGAAGCGTCAAACCGCTTCCCTTCAGGGAGGCGGTAAGGACTTGCAACACCACCGGAAGTTCCTCTTCTTTTATTTCAAGAAGCGCCGCAAGCTGCTTTTTCTCAAGGGGTTCGCCGGAAGCGAACAGGAGTGCGTGGGCGGCAGCAGGAGGCGTGAGCATTAACGTTATTGTAACGGATTTATTTACCGTGGTCGAGAGTTGTCGCCGAGGATAAGCACAACAGACTTATGTCCCAATCACGCACTTGAAAGCAATCCAGGGCTGGGTGTTATTGTGCGCGGCACCACTTGCTCCTGAATAGCCGGAAGCAACACCTACCGCAGACTCCCAACCGCTAAGGCCCGCTGCTCCACCCGATAGTGCTGGCGCTTCGCTTGGAGTAAGCGCATGAGCCTGTTCCCCACCCGCTCCGCCAAGCGTGGTGCTATTTGCGCCGCCGACTGAGGCGGAAGTGATGCGACCCGCTGCGCTGCCGCCCAGGTTGTCCATGCCAATCATGACGCGCCCTCTTAGATCGGGCAGGTTGAAAGTCGTGGAGCCGTCGCCCACGCCGTACGTCGTTCCGATGATTGAAAAGAGAGTGGCGTAGGTCGTGCGCGAGACGGCTTGCCCGTAGGCTTCGAGAGTGTTTGATGGGATAGTTGCGCCCGCGTAGCAGCCGACGAAACCGGCTGGGAGCGCGCCGCCGCCCATGGATCCCCAAACTGTTCCATTACAAAATTCCATACCTTTCGAAGTCGAGTTGTATCGCTGCTGCCCTTCATGAGCGGCGTCACAGGTTGCAGAGGTATTTCCAAATTTCACTTCGCCGGTAACATCAAGCTT
>CALRDY010000004.1 GCA_943355045.1 Candidatus Nomurabacteria bacterium
CACTAAAGGCTCCGCGACACCGAAGAGGTTCACACGACGATCGATGACGCCATGGAGCGCCGAGAGTGCGTCGGCGCGCTCTCCTGCAGGCGTCTGACTCATATCAGCGGTATAGACGAGCTCGGTGCCGCCAGCGAGGTCGAGACCGAACTTGAAGCGATACGGGCTCGTCAGGCTTGCCTCGGACGCCCACACGAAGTACGCAAGCAAAAACCCTGCGATGAGGGCAACGACCGCAAACACCCGATATCGAATCATGGGAAGAGTATAAACGAAATTATAAAAAAGCGAAGTCTTGCGTGTTTTAACTATTCATTGCCCTCTCCGTAAGCAGTACGGCGCTCTCAAAGAGGCACGCGACGGCGAGCGGCCCGACACCGCCCGGGACGGGAGTAAATATGGAACATTTTTCAGCGCATGCAGGGTCGGCGTCGCCCGCGATGGCGCCGCCCGACTCGGACGTACCTGCATCGATGAGCACGACCCCCTCTTTGAGCATGTCGGGCTTGATGAGGTGCGGCGAACCGGTGCCCGAGATGATGATGTCCGCGGCGCGAACCTGCCTGCCGGCAGGCAGGGCGCCGTCAAAAAGATTACCCGATTGCGACGTCAGCACTGAAACCGTCGCGCCCTGCTGCGAGAGCCAGACCGCGCAAGGATTTCCGACGAGCCAGCCATTACCGATGACGACCGCGTGCTTCCCTTTCACTTCGACATCCCCCTGCATGAATATTTCGCGCACGGCCGCGACCACTGGAGGGAGAAGCGCGTCAGCATCGCCCCGCTCGAACTTCGTGCGCGCAGCAATGGAAAGCACGTCGGCATCTTTTTCGATCGGAATCGCATCGCATACCGCACGCGCATCAATACCATTTGGGAGCGGGAGTTGGACGATGATCGCGTCGGCATCTGAAGAAGCTATCGCTTCACGCAGCGAAATCGCATTCGTCTCCTCCGGAAATTTCTGTACGTCAAATATGCACCCCGCATCCGTCGCGCGCTTCCCTTTTATAGAAAGATACGAGAGTGTCGCGGGCGTCTCGTTCGCCACGATGCCGAGCACGCGCGGCGGGCGCGGCAACCTCTCCGCGCGCACTTTCGTGCGCGCGAGTACCTCCTGTGCAAGTGTGCGTCCGTCGATGATCATAAATGAAATTCATCCTTTAGTTCCACGATACCCTCTTCAAGCGAGACCGTCGGCTTCCAGCCGAGAAGCTTCCTCGCGCGTGAATTGTCGGCAAGCGTGTCGTGCGGTTCGAGGCGCGGCGCAATGTGCTCGACCGAGCCGCCGATAAGCTCCGCTACGCGCGCAACCGAAGCATTTTTCCCCGCACCGATATTTATCACTTCTCCCTTCCCCACATGTTCCGACTGCGCCGCCAATATGTTCGCACGCACCACGTCGCGCACATGCGTGAAGTCGCGCGTCTGCGCGCCGTCTCCGGTTATCGTCATCGGTCCGCCGAGTGCGCGCTGTTTCAGAAATTTCGCAATGACCAGAGCATACGCGCCTTCGGCGCTCGCGCCCGAGCCATACACGTTGAAATAGCGCAGCGAGACGGTCGAGAGGTCATGCACCTCGCTCCAGAGTCGGCAATACAGTTCGCCGATATATTTCTGCAAGCCGTACGGACTCTTCGGATTCGCCGGCATATCCTCAGTAAGCGGCATAACGACTTGGTCGCCATACGCCGAGCTCGAAGCCGAGTAGATCACGCGCGCGACGCCAGCATCCTGCGCCGCCTTCAATACCGAGACCGTTCCGCCGACATTTACCCTGTCAGTCTCGACCGGATGTTCGATCGAATACTGTACGCGCGGCAGCGCCGCGAGATGGAAGACGAACGTCGCGCCGGACATGATCTGCGTGAGCGCTGCCGTATCGTTTACATCAAGCTCGAAAAAAGTCGCATCCTTCGGGACACGGTCGCGTTTCCCGCCCGACAGATCGTCGACGACGGTTACCGCATACCCTTCTGCAAGCAAGGCTGCAGCGAGATGCCCTCCGATGAATCCCGCGCCGCCCGTTACAACGACTTTTTTATTTTTAGTAATCATGTTCCGGAAAAAGAAAGCAGCGCACGAATCGTCTTGACTGCGATGGCGAGATCGAGCCCGAATGAGCGATGCTTCAGATAATACAAATCGTACGAAACTTTGCGATTCGTACGCGCCACGTCTGCTGCACCGCGCGGCGCATCGTAGTCATGAATCTGCGCCCAACCAGAAAGACCTGGTGTAATCAGGTGCCGCATCCGGTACTGCGGAACCTCGCGCTCATACACTTCGGCGATCTTGGGGAATTCGGGTCGCGGGCCGATGAAAGACAGTTCGCCAGCAAAGACATTCCAGAGCTGCGGCAGTTCATCGATACGCGTTTTCCGGAGCAGGCGGCCGAGTGCGGTAACGCGATTTTTCTTCTGAAGAACCGGATCGCCGTTGTCATTGAAGAGCATCGTGCGAAGCTTGAAGAGCCGGATGATGCGCCCGTTCTTCCCGATGCGTTCTGGGAAAATGAACGGAGCTCCGCCCTCAAATGAGAGCAGGAGCGCAGCGATGCCGACGAGCGGTATCGCGACAACAGCGCCGATCATCGCGAGCAGGATGTCAAACATGCGCTTAGCGGTGTCATACAGCGTATGGTGTTTCGGCAAAAATTCGAGCAGGACGTCGGCATCAAGATGCTCCAGCGGTACCCGATCGAAGATCTCTTCATACTGCGTGGCGAAATCAAGAAAGATGACGCCACCCGTCATGAGCTCGTAGAGCGCCGGCATTTCGCGCGCGACCGCCGGATCGGACGTATCGACGACGATGACGCGCGCACCCGCCTGTATGCTGGAAGCGGCTGCAGCGAATACCTCGCCCTTCGAGAAACCTTTCGTCTCTACGCAGGCGATAAATCGTATGCGGTACCAATCGCTCCCGTTCACTTCATCATGCAGCTCGAGAACGGCGGGGCCGGAACCGACGAGGAGTGCCGATTCGCGCTTCCCTTCCCGCACCTCACGATTCATCCGATAGAAGCGCCACACGCTCTCTGCGATGACCGATACGACGAGATACAGTACGAGGATCGTCTTAGGAGCGATAGAGAGCGGAAGGACGAAAAAGAGAATGGCGGCAATCGCTACCGTCGCGGCCTGAGCGCCCGCGATGCGCGTACCCATCACGCGACGGATCGGCCGCGTCTGCTTCTCATAGAGGCCAGCGATATAGAAGACCGCGAGCGACAGAAGGAACATCGGCAGGAACGGAAGGAGATTCTCCTCGAAGTAACCGAATGGGGGTATTGCAAGGTTCCGCAGAAGAAGGGCGGCCCAGAGGGACGCTACCAAGATGAGGAAATCCCCTATAAGAAGAATCGCCGTTTCGCGGCGGTCGAATATCATACGTATGGATACTATAACTCGCTATGATAATGTAAAGTTGTATTGTACAGCCCCGACGCTTTGGTCGGAGCCCCGACTGAAACGTCGGGGCTGCACCCATGAGACCCTTCATTACTAAAAAAATACTTTTCGTCATTACGAAATCGAATTGGGGCGGCGCCCAGCGGTATGTCTACGACCTGGCCACTACCATGCCGAAAAATGAGTTCGAGGTCTCGGTGGCACTCGGAGGAATAGGAGAATTGCGAGACAGACTCCAGACGGCGGGGATTCCGGTCATAGCGCTACAGAATATGCAGCGCGATCTTTCTGTGGGCGCTGATATAGGGGGCTTTTTCTCCCTCTACAGGACACTGCAGCTGGAGAGGCCCGCTGTGGTGCATCTGAACAGCTCAAAAGCCGGAGGGCTTGGAGCTCTGGCTGCTCGACTGCTCGGCATACCGCGCATCATATTTACCGCCCATGGGTGGCCCTTTGCTGAAAAGAGAAATGCGGTGTGGCGCGTGTTTGCATGGCTCGGGTCGTGGGCAACCGCCCTGCTTGCCCACGAAGTCATTGTGGTTTCAAAAAATGACCTGAGTATCGGGAGACGTATGCCCCTGTGCGGAGCTAAAATGCATTTGATCTACAACGGCATCACTGCCGACCTGCAGCTTGGTTCGGGAGAAAAGATCCGCAGCGCCTTCCCTCCTGGCGCGCGCATCACCGGTACGGTCGGCGAACTCACGAAAAATAAAAACCAGATCGCCCTTATCGAGCGAGCGAGACGCGAACCGGATATGTTCGTAGCCATCGTCGGCGAGGGGGAAGATCGCCAGTATTTGATGGAAAAAATAGAGGAGTACGGGCTCAAGGAGCGAGTAAAGCTGTTCGGATTCATGCCGGCGAGCGAGGTTCTGCGCGGATTTGATACATTTGAACTCCCCTCTCTCAAAGAAGGCTTGCCCTATGTGCTCCTTGAAGCGAAAACGGCCGGCCTCCCTATCATCGCCAATCGCGTGGGAGGCGTCGGGGAGATACTAGACGCTAAAGACATGCGCGATTTTTCGTTGGAGCAGATGGTAGAGAAAACGGCCGCTCTCTATCGCTAGCTCAGATACTCGTTCGCACTCAAGTCGCGCGTGGCGCCGCGGCCATAGCGCGCAAGCGAGGTAATGATGCCGAGCGTGGCGAACTCGAGTACGAGATGCGAGCCGCCGGAGCTCATGAAGGGTATCGTCGTGCCAGTTACTGGCAGGAGCCCGAGGCTGATGCCCGCGTGGATCGCGAGATGCGCCGCGAAAAGGATGAGTACTCCGAGCGTGAAGAATGCGTCAAAATTAGTCGCCGCCGCGCGCGCAATCTGCGCGAGCCGCACGAAAAGAAGCCCGTACAGCGAAAGCAGGAGCGCGACGCCGATGAAGCCCCACTCCTCCGCGAATGCCGCGAAGATGAAGTCAGTCTGATATTCGGGAAGGAAGCGCAGCTTCGATTGCGTCCCGTAACCGATCCCTTTTCCAGTAAGCTCGCCCGAACCGACAGCAATCTTCGCCTGATACGCGTTATAGCCCGACCCGTGGATGTCGGCGGCCGGATTCACGAATGAAACGATGCGCACGCGCTGATAGGGCTTCAGCCCCCCGAACCAGAGCGATGCCGCGGCGATGCAGCCGATGAGTCCGAGCACGGCGAGATGCTTCTTCGATATGCCGGAGACGAGCATCATGCCGAGCCAGAGCGAGCCGAATATGATGGCATTCCCCATGTCCGGCTCGACGAGGATGAGGAGCGTGAGCGTGAACGCATACGCACCGGAAACGAGGATGTGCCGGAAATCTCCTATCTCGACATGCCGTCGCGAGAGGTATTTCGCAAGAAGCGCGATGAGCGCGAGCTTCGCAAGGTCGGCCGGTTGGAAAGAGACGGGTCCGAGCGAGAACCATGCGCGCGCGCCGAGGACCGGGTGCGCGAACAGGAGCAGAGCGGCGAGAAGGACGAATGCGAGCAGGTACAGCGCCATCACAACCGACGTTCGGCGGATGAAGCGCATATCGATCGCTGACAAGCCGAGATAGACGCCGAGCGCGATGCCGAGCCAGAGAAGCTGCCGCGGAGCGAGCGACGCGCCTTGCCCGAACGTGCTCATGGTAAGGATGCCGAGGAGCGCGAGCGTGAGCGCAGGAAAAAAGAGCGTCCAGTCGAAAAAGAAACGCGAACGGACGAAAGACATAGCGACTTACGGCAACGGGATGATCGGCACGACCTCTATCGAAGCGGGCGCGCTCGCGAATGGGCTATTCCACGTGAATGTCGCTATCGCCTCTCCCTGCGCGGGGATCGTCTGCACAATGGTCTTTGACGCGGCAATGACCTCTCCGCGCACACCACGCACTATGACGATTACGGGTACGGCACGCAAGTCGGTAACGCTCGGATTCGAAAGAGTCGCGTCGATGCGCGGAGTCGCGAGCGTCCCGCTCTGCTGCGTATTCGAGACTCTCGGTACGATGCGGGAATCAGTCGCCATCAAGAACCATTGCGGCGACGACGACGCGATGGAGAGAAACGCGCCGACGACCGCCTGTTTCCCTGACACTACGCCGGGCACGTAGACCGGCGTAGCTGCGCCGGGCAATAAATCGAGCGTACCGGTTACCTCTTGGAGAAGTACCTGATTCGCGCCGTAGAGCATGATGCGATACGGGACATTCTTTGCGGCAGCGGAGGCATTTTTATTCTCGACGGAAGCGATGATGTCGGTACGTCCCGCGCTATTCGTGAGAGCTTTCGTAAAGAGAACCGTCGGCGGCTGTTTCTGCGCCGTACAGAGGTAGGGGCACGACCCGCCGCAATCGATCCCCTCTTCATCCTGATTCTGAGTGCTATCGGTGCACGACGGCGTCTGATAAAACGTCGCTATGGAAAGAAGTGCGAGAAACGCCACGACACATGAGCCGACGATAAGCAGTATTAAAAATCTCCGCCGTGCTGCCCAGGACATGGGGGTAGTATACCCGAACACTCAGGACACGGTAATCGGCTGTGCTGTGTGTTCTTATGACCCAATAGCAAATAAGAGAGGTTCTACATACGAAATTACCCTGAGTGTACGGGTATAGCAAAACCGTCACGCAAAGCGTGACGGTTTTGCTTCAAAGTATTCCAAGCATTTAAAAAACATATATCGAGTACTTGGTTCTGGCGGTTAGCTACTCTCCCCATCTGTAACGATGAGTACCATCGCCGCTAGGAGGCTTGACTGCCGAGTTCGGAATGAGATCGGGTATGACCCTCCCGCCAAACCACCAGAACCAAACACTCGATGTGTTCAGTATATACGAATATGCCACAAGGGCATTCCCATTTTTCTAAGCTCGAGTACGAGCAAGAAAAATTGGTCACGCATGAACTATTGAAAAGCAAGCATGAACGCTGACGGTGCTACACAGATTTCCGCACGAGAGACTGGACATATTAGTACTCCTCGGCTCCACACCTTACGGCGCTTCCACCTAGAGCCTATCAACCTAGTCATCTCCTAGGAGTCTCATAACGATTCCTCATCTTGGAGCACGTTTCCCGCTTATATGCTTTCAGCGGTTATCGTCACCCGACATAGCTACCCAGCGGTGCCCTTGGCAGGACAGCTGGCAGACCAGTGGTCAGTTCATCCCGGTCCTCTCGTACTAGGGACAACCCTCCTCAAGAATCAACGCCTGCAGTAGATAGGAGACCAACCTGTCTCACGCATCTACGTTGCCCGCTACTGCTTAAAAGAAAAGCGGTAGCGGATTTTCTCCGATTACTCAGAGGATCGGACTGTAACTTTACCGGTTCTCGGTAATCAACATTCAGTCTCTACGGGCGCGAAGTGAGACAAATAAAGAATGCGTGCGGAGCACATATTCTTTATTTCGCCGAACGAGCGTCCGTATCGTAATCGATACGGGTACGAACGTTTTTCTCCGCTTCCCTCGGTATTGCCCGCTCGTACACAACGAGTGTGGGTTCCACCGATATCAGTTGATATGGTCCCTCTATATTCCTATAGAAGGCCGCCGTGAGTTTATTTTTTGTCATTCTCCTCGTGGGTTCAAACCGTTCAATTGTCGATTCTGCAATCAACCGCTGAACGGTTTGAACCCAGCTCGCGTAACATTTTAAATGGCGAACAGCCATACGCTTGGGAGCTTCTCCACCCCCGCGCTATGTTGAGCCGACATCGAGGTGCCGAACTCCGCCGTCGCTAAGGACGCTTGGGCGGAACTAGCCTGTTATCCCCAGGGTAACTTATATCCGTTAATCTCTGGCCGCATCTAAGGCGTACCATCGGTTCACTATGCTCTGCTTTCGCATCTGCTCGGGATGTACCCCTTACAGTTAAGCTCTCTTATGCCATTACACTATCGCCACGGTTTCCATTCGCGGCTAGAGAACCTTAATAGACTCCTCCGTTACTTTTTAGGCTTTATGTTTTCCACTTTATAAGCAAACACTGGCACTTCATTTAATATCGGCTGCACAAAGTCGGCGATAATTCGCGCGCCTTCATACGGCACATACAAACGAAGTGAGTTATTGCGTTGCTTGTGCAAAGAAGTTTCAATACCAAAGCGTTGAAGTGCTTCCTGCACTAACTCAAGATCTTTGCGATTATATCCGAGCGAATGAATCACGAGCGATCGGTGCTTGGACGACTTTGCTGAGCCGTCATCAAGGAACCAAATCGCGAGTGAAAGCGGCGTCATCAATTTCTTAATCAGCGGTGGAATTCGCTTCTTTCCGTTCTGATAGAATTGTGCGCCATAGAATCGAAATGCCGGATGGCTCACGGTTGTGAATCCATACACAAACTTCTCTCCTTTGCGCTTTTCATACCAGCCCGATAGAAGCCACTCTTGAAACTCTTTCGCGAGCCATTCTAGGTATTCGCGTTGGGCGGAACCGTGCTCGACCTTAAGTCGATACGTACGCCCCCCATTTTGCGTTTCAAGATGTCCATCGCCGAGCAAAAGCCCGACGATTAACTCCCGCTGTCGCTTGGATAATTGCAAAGTCTTTTTTCGTTCACGAATTTCTTTCGTGTTCATGGATGTGTACGTTTGCGTTTAAGTACACCTGCATGTCGCCATGCAGATCGGACTATATCTTCATCCGCTTTCGCGGAGTCTGGCGTGTAGTCTCTGAGGGTTCTCTTACGAGCCTTCCCTGCTGATTGTCCGCACTTCAAGATTTTCACTGCCTTTCGGCGAGTACCTGAAGATTCTCGGATATTCCAGCATTTAGCCAGATTGCTTGTGCAGATTTCTCCACACAGTCCCCCTTACTTATATTTTCCTGTTTTCTATTAGTTGGTCGGATGGGCGCCAAGTCGAGGATAGCGCCCCACCAAAACTACCCGCCACGCACGGTCCCCCGTTGGATCCCAACGGGGTTAGGCACTGCAAAATTCAAGAATGGTATTTCACTGACGACTCCACGCCACCCGAAAGCGACGCTTCAAAGTCTCCCATCTATGCTACGCATGAATCCCGCAGGGCCAATACGAAGCTGTAGTAAAGCTCCTGGGGTCTTTTCGTCTAACTGCAGGTATCCGGCATCTTCACCGGAAGTGCATTTTCACCGAGCGAGTCCTCGAGACAGTTTTCCAGTCATTACACCATTCGTGCACGTCGGAACTTACCCGACAAGGAATTACGCTCTTCGATTCCTTTAAGCACGGCGAAGGACCATATCTTGTTCCCAGCACCTTGCGGCGCTTGGACTATGACGTATGGCCTCTCGGAGTCATTTTGGACAAAGTACAGATTACTCCATACTCAGGTAACTTGGTGTATTTTCTGTTTACCCTATAACCGTCCTAGTCCTTCCGGGTTCGAGGCATACGCCTCAAACCCGGAACCTTAGGACGATTATAGTTATCGCCGACATTCACCAGGGCTTACACAGTCCAGCACTGCCACCGAAGTAGCAGCACCAACCGTGGTTAACCTTTTGGCATTGGTCAGGTGTCACCCCCTATACTTCCTCTTACGAGTTTGCAGGGAGCTGTGTTTTTGGTAAACAGTTGCCAGAAAAACTTTCACTGCGGCCCCCCACCCTTGCAGGCAAGGGGCAGGCCTTATCGCTAACTTACGGCCGCTTTTTTGCCGAGTTCCTTGAGGACATCTTACTCGTTCGTCTTGGTCTTCTCGACCGGACCACCTGTGTCGGTATGCGGTACGGTCGTCTATAGAGTTAATGCGTAGAAGATTTTCTTGAAACCGCGCTTTGCACTCTCTCTCCCCCCGAAGGAGGAAATTGTGGGAATGCTCGGGATAATGTGTACCGGATTTCCCTAGTACACGCCCTCACATTCACAACCGGAATCCAATTACCGGCAGCCCATACAGCAGTCCGTCACTCCTTAGCCTCTATAAACGGTCATGGAATATTAACCATGTGTCCATCGGGTGCGGCTCTCGCCATCCCCTTAGGCCCGACTAACCCTCAGTTGATCACCATAGCTGAGGAAACCTCGGTCTTTCGACGTGCGGGGTTCTCACCCGCATTGTGGTTACTTGTACCGGCATTCTCACTTCTGTACGCTCCACCATGGGTTACCCCTTTAGCTTCAGCGCGAACAGAACGCTCTCCTACCGCGTACGATTCTCGAAAGAATCGCACACCCGCAATTTCGGCACGACATTTAACCCCGATCATCTTCGGCGCAAGAACCCTCGATGAGTGAGCTGTTACGCTTTCTTTAAATGATGGCTGCTTCTAAGCCAACATCCTCACTGTCTATGGATCCTCACTTCCTTGTGATGTACTGAATGTCGATTTAGGGGCCTTAAGTGGCGATCAGGGCTCTTCCCCTCTCGATCGATGGAGCTTCGCCCCCACCTTCTAACTGCTGCCCGAGTACCGGGTATTCGGAGTTTGATAGGAACCACGAGATTTCTCCCTGTTGGTCCCTTCCAGTGCTCTACCCCCCGGCACACGATATGGCAACGCCAGCCCAAAAGCTGTTTCGGAGAGAACCAGCTATTCCCAGATTCGATTAGCTTTTCACTCCTTACCACAAGTCATCCCAAGGCGTTGTACGACCTACGGGTTCGGGCCTCCATCTGTCTTTCGACAAACTTCACCCTGCTCATGGCAAGCTCATCTGGCTTCGGGTCGTATATATCCTACAATCGCGCTATTCACGCTCGGTTTCCCTTAAGCTCCGCCCCGGAAGGGCTTAGCTACGCAAGATATATACACTCGCCGGCTCATTCTTCAATAGGCATGCCGTCACGGATGCAAGCATCCGCTCCGACCCCTTGTAAGTACACGGTTTCAGGTCTATTTCACTCCCCTCTCGGGGTGCTTTTCACCTTTCCCTCACGGTACTAGTTCACTATCGGTCATAGGACGTATTTAGCCTTACCGGTTAGTTCCGGCAGATTCACTCGAGCTATTCATGTCTCGAGCTACTCAAGAATATAAACAAGAGTCGTCATGTATTTCGCATACGGGGCCATTACCCTCTGGGGCGCTGCTTCCCAGCAGCTTCTGCTATACAGACGATTGATAACTCTTCTCGTACAAGTACGATGTTCACATCTTACAACCCCGCAATCCGAAGATCACGGTTTGGGCTTTTCCCTTTTCGCTCGCCGCTACTCAGGGTATCACTAGTGTTGCGTTCCCTTCAAACGAACATACGCTTGAAGAGAACGCAACACCTATTGTTCTCTTTTCCTCCGGGTACTGAGATGTTTCACTTCCCCGGGTTCGCTTTACGCGGGCGTTACCCCGCGAATTCCAGTTCAAAACTGGAGGGTTTCCCCATTCGGATATCTCCGGATCAAAGGCTACAAACCGCCTCCCCGAAGCTTTTCGCAGGTTAGTCGCGTCCTTCATAGCCGTCCTAGGCCAAGGCATCCACCGTGCACTCTTATGTCTCTCGTACGGAGACCTACATAGCACCTTCGCTATTCACACTTTGCTCCCCGTCACACTTCAGCAGTGTGACGGGTTTTCAATCTTATGCGTATTCGCCCCGTTAGATAACTTTTCAGATGTACGTTTATGATGTTCGAATCATCGCACATCATAAGGCACCAACCCACCACGACGTGTAGCCTGTTGAGTATCTAACGGGGTTCGTATGTCAAAGATGCAGTGTCTCTAGAAACGAAAGAACCGCCAGAAGCGGTTCTTTCGCGTTTACACGCGCGGGCCTTACGGCCTATCCGCTCCTAAAAGTTAGATTCTTTCGGTTCGTAGACACGTTGAAGGAGTATAGACGAGGGTCAAATCCCTGTCAACAAGCAAGGTTCTGAATTCCAAGTTCAGAACACGTACATCCCGAGAGGCACGTCGGTTTTTGGTATGAGGTCAATGGTCTCTCCCTGTTTGTTCGGAACCCCAGGATGAGGATTTCTGGCTTTCCTGACCCCATCCGTTTAACACCAAAATACAACTGCAATAACCCACCTCTCCACCAATTCTTCCTTTTGATAGTAATACTGTGATGTTGTTCACTCTATTCTGAAATCGTAGTGCCAGTCGCAGTGGCGAGTTCGTGAATCTGGATGTCGTGTCGATGGAGCGTTATAGAACCCATTTTGTTTTCTTGGTCGAGGTCGGCAACTTTACCCGTAAAGCCATCGAGCATGACCAACACTTTATCAATTTTCCCTTCGGCTCGTTCCATATTTTGTTCCAATCGCTGGACAGTCTGTTGCAGAAGACTCGATTCCACCTTGAGTTCCGTAACATCTTTTTGCAGATTCGCGACATCGACTTTCACTTCAACAAGCCCCTTATTTGTCGCAAATGTTTCGGCAAGAAACTTTTTGTCCTCAGAGGTCAACATAGACGAACAGTATACCATTCCGGTCTTCCCGTTATCCACAAACACAAAACCGCCCCGCGAGAGCGGGGCGGTTTTGTGGAAACGAGGACGTTTAATCCCGAATCTCCGACTGGAGACGATCGAGGTAGCGTGCTGCCGAAGCTTGGCCGCCGAGTCCGAACGCGAGTCCGAGCGCGAGCGACACTGCGATGACGATGCCCGTGAAGAGCGTCTGCACGAATGCCGTCGCAACGTTCAGCTGCGCGAGCGCTGCGAGAAGCGCGAAGATCCAAATCGCATACCGCGTCACTTTGCCGAGGAAGCCGGCCGGGCGGATTGAAGCCGCTTTCGCGGAACCAATCACAACGCGCTCTGCTGCCTCCGCGACGACTGCCGCGACAAGGAGAATGAGGACCGCGACGATTACCTGCGGAAGGTAGCCAAGGACGATCTCGCTGATAAAGAGATTGACCGTCGTCAGATGAAGCACATCGAGCGCTGCGACCAAGAAGACGATGATAAAGAACCACTCGACGAGGAAGCCGAGGAACTTGCCGGAAGAAAGCTCGAAGCCCGCGCGCGAAAGCACGCCTTCGAGACCGGTCGACCGGAGCGCCTGGTCGACGCGCAGCGAATTGACGATCTGCGTGACTACGCGACCGAGTCCGACACCGACGAGCCAGCCAACGATGAATATAACAACCGCGACGACTAAGTTCGGTATGAACGTAACCAGTCCGTAGAAGAGACTCTGGAAAGACTGACTAAGCACGTCCGCCCATGTAGTGAAAACCATAGTAAATGACTCTATTTATTTATGCGGCTAATTACTCGCGTAACAGTGCGAGCCTCTGCAAAGAGTATAGCATTTTTAGAGCCCTATCTTGTCGACAAGCAGGCGGTGTGGATAGTCGAAAACGTCCCTCAGGAGGCGGTCGTAGACCCCGAGACGGTAACGGAAGTCGGCCGTCGCGAAGGATGCGTAACGTATCTCGCGCCCGAGCTCGGCTTCGAGAGAACGCACGGCGTTCGCGAGCACACGCTCGTCGAGCGTATCGCCGACGACCAGGAGATCGATCTGCGTCTCGAGCACGCCGGTAAAAAACCCCGAGAGCGCGACGAGCCGCAGCACGCCAGCGCGCTTGAGCGCCTTGAGCATGTTCTGCGGCTGCACGGCAGTCGTCTCGCGGATAAATGTCTCGAGAGCGCCGAGATGCTCGAAACGCGGATTCGTCTGGTACCGCACAGCTGCTTGCACAGTCTTCTTGCGCAGCAGGTCGGCAGCGCAGAGCTCAGCGAGCTCGCGGCGCACGACCTCCTTCGTGAGCTTCGTCCGCTCAGCGATGCTGGCAGGAGCGAAACTCGCATCCTTATTGAAGATGAAAAGTCGAAGCACTTTGAGACGAGCGGCCGAGCCGAAGAGTTTTGCCAGGGATTCCATGAGTGCCGCCAGTGTAGACGTTTCGGTTGCGAAATGCAAAACACGGCGTCATTGACGGCGCCGTGTTTTGTTTTGAGCTATGTCACGCATTTCTCCTGCGTAACCACGATACCTTGCACTTGATGACAAGCATCAAGTACCTCCGCAAAAGTTACTTGGTTTTTTAAGTGGTCTTTTTTATTGCGACCCTGTGTCCTCGTACTCAACACAAAGTGTTGAGTACCTCCGCGAAGGTGACACTTATTTAAGTGTCACCTTCGCTCCGGCGTCCGTGAGCTTCTTTGCAAGCTCAGCAGCATCCTCCTTCTTCATGCCAGTCTTGAGCATCGACGGCGCGCCATCGACGAGATCCTTCGCCTCCTTGAGACCGAGAGCAAGCGCCTCCTTCACTGCCTTGATGACAGCGATCTTGCTTGCCCCTACCTCAGTGAGCTCGACGTCTGCCGTCGACTTCGCATCTTCAGCCGGTGCGCCTGCTGCTGCAGGACCCGCGCTTGCGACTGCCGCCGCGCTCACGCCGAACTTCTTCTCGAGCACCTTCACGAGCTCAGAGAGCTCGAGGACGGTCATCGCCTCGACTTCCTCGACGAGCTTCTTGAACTTGCTCGGCACCTCTACGACTTCTGCTTCTACTGTTTTAATTTCATCCATACTAGTTTTATTTCATTCTCGACCAACGGTCGAGGCCCTGGCGTATCGCCGGAGCTGCCAATAATTATTAAGCTGACTTCTTCTCGCGAATCTTGTCGAGTGCGATAACCAAGCCTTGTATAGGCGAGTTTATGACGTTCACGAACATGCCGCGCAGGACGATCATCGGCGGTATCGTTGCAACTGCCGTCATCTTTTCCGCATCGAGGAATGCTCCTTCGAGGACGCCCCCGAGAAGCGAAAGAACGCCTTTCAGCTTCTTGCCGTATGCGTGTACGACGCGTGCCGGGGCCGTGACATCCGCCGCAGTCCAGGCGACTGCGACTTCACCCGGAAGCTCAGGAACTTCGCCAGTATATCCGCGCTCCTTGAGCGCGCGGAGAATGAGCGTCTTCTTCGCGACGAAGTACCGTACTCCTGCCGCCGAAAGCTCGCGACGCATCTTCGAAGCGTCCGCGACTGTGAACTTCGTGAAGCCGACGAACGTGATCGAAGACGCTTCTTTGAAAGCGCTGTCGAGCTTCGCGACTATCTCGCGCTTCTTGTCTTTTGATATTGCCATACGTTTTTTGCGTACGAACGAATTAAAGGGGAGTTCCCAAGCGCCAGTCAGAACTGGTACTTGGTCGCCCTGCGTAAGGTTCATTCCCATCGACCAATGTGGGACACTTACGGTCTTCGGTTTCGTACAAGGCGCACTCTACCAGAGCCGCGCCAGAACGCAACGTCAGTTCGTAATATCCGGAAGGTTTAACCTTCCAGATATTACCAACCCTCGAGCATAACATCGGAAAAATCAGCCCCTTTTGAATGAACATGCAGCGCAAGGAGTTCACGTGATTCATCCTTGAACGCCTCGACAGGATTGATGATCGCCGCCATAAGACCGTCTGGGTCCGCGATGATTGGCGACGGCTCTCCCAGCATATGGTCGCGCAAACTCGAGAACGGATACTGCACCGCCCATTCCCATGCATCGTCGAAATGAGCGAGTGCCGCCACAAGCCCGCCTGGATACATCTCGAGCGTATTCTTCACGAGAATGTAAAACGCGAGATAATTCAAATGCGCATCTGCTTCGATTGCCTTGCCGTGATATGAACTTTGGAACAAACTCCCCTTTTCACGATACTTCTGATTGAAGCACATCGTCAGGCTTCCGCCGAAGCGTTGCATAAAGCGCGCCGTGCCGCCTTCGCGAATTTCTTGGATGAGCAGGTGAAAATGATTCGAGAGAAGTGTCCATGCAACGATATGCACGAGCGGCTCGCGATCCGGCCAGTGTGAAGGTCGCTCGAACATCGCCAGTCGCGACACCTCTTCGTGCCAGTACGGGTCCGAATGCGTATCATTCAAGTAAAGCAGAGACCGGACGACTCTCCATCGGTCGGCATTATCGCGTACGATGTCTGCGCCTCGGACGCCACGGTTGGTTACGTGAATTAGTGAGCCAACACCGAATGGTTCGATCCTCATCTCCATCATTATTTCACATTTCCGGAAGGTTAAACCTTCCGGCTTGCATACGAGAAACTGGTTATTGCACCTGACGAAATGACGAGGCGTCACATCGCGGCGCTCGCGACATGTAGAGAGACAAGAGCGACGGCGAGGATGGCCGCAAAACCGGTAGCGAACTTCACGAATTCGACGACGAACGGGAGCGCGCGGCGCGCGCGAGCATTCCGCATATTATTTTTTTGATCTCTCATATGCGGTAATGGCATTAAGAAAATTCTGGTCCGTCTCGAGTATCTCTGGATTTTCTTTTCTAAGTTTTTCTACAATCCGTAGCGCGGCGGCCGGGTCGCCCGCCAGATACGTTACCTTCGCGAGATCATAGAGCGTGTCGTAGTTTTCAGGATTCTCAGCGACCATGTCCTCAAGGAACCGTGCCGCGTGCGACCAATCTCCAGTCGCCAGATAATATTTGACCGCGGGGCCGGCAGCCGCCATGTCCGGAGTCGTGTACAGAGGATACGCTTCGTCTGCCCACTTCTTCGCCATCGTCGCATTGCCGAGCTTGTAGTAGAGCGCTGCGAGCGTATAGCGCGGCACAGGAAGCGTCGGCTCCTTCTGCGCATAGACCTCGAGGATCATGATCGCCTCGCGGAAATACCTTTCTTTCATCGAATCGCCTTGCGGCAGACGGTCAGCATGCCGCAGCGAGACGTTCGCCATCATGTACCACGCTTGCGAGCGGAGCGGCGAAAGCTCGACCGCACGCACGAGTACTAACTCATCGAAAGCATCATCCACGGCAACATCAGGCGGTGCGGTGTCCAGCACATGTCCGAGATAGGTCGCCGTCCGCGCATCGTAGGGATATTTTCTGAAATTTGACGTCAATACGGAGAGCGCGTAGTCATAGGCGGCGATGCGATCTTTCCCCGAAAGCTGTACCACCTGATGGTCGGTGTACATGCTATAGGCCTGATAGCCGTACTCGAGATCGGCAAAAGTCCCGAGAGCGAGTCCGCGCTCGAAATATGCATTCGCCGCCTTCACGTCAGTCACGTGAAGCAAGTATCCCTTGGTCAGAAGGATATTCGCATAGAACGGAAGTGCTACAGTTGGAATGAGCGCTAACAAAATGACGCTGCTCACGCTTGCCGGAACGAAGGGCGGCACGCGCTTAAGCGAAATCGGGCGGGCGAGATCTTCCGCAGACAGCGCGATAAGGGATGCGAAAAGAGCATACAACAGCCAGAGCGAATGCGGCGTATCGAAGACGAAAAAATTCTGCACCGCGTACGTGAAGATGAGAAGCGAGAAAAGCAGCCCCGGATTCATGAGGCCGGGCAGAAAGCGTTGATGGAGCCGGAGAGCGGACGCGGCAAATGCGCCGATGAGGGCGAGATAGAGTGCGAGCCCAAAAATACCGTACTGCGCAAAATAATCCAGAAACACGTTGTGCGAGCGATCAAGTGGTTTTGATTCTTGACGAACCCACAGTGGGTCTTGATCCGATTCAAATTAGAGAAATTAGAGCTCTTATTAGGGAAATTGGTCAAAAACACAGTGTAATTTTATCTAC
>CALRDY010000005.1 GCA_943355045.1 Candidatus Nomurabacteria bacterium
ATGCCAGTTGAGCGAACGGGCTTTCACCTCAAGCCCAGTGGATTCTTTCGGCGCAGTCCCGCCATGGATGTAGCTCCATAAGAGCGCGCTGATCCCACATGTCACTAAAAAGGCTCGGTCCATACTAGTTTTTGTCGCCGACCTTCTCGGCGAAGGCATTCGCATCGCGCTCGATCTCGGTCGTGTACTTCTTCCACGCCTCTTCCTCCCAGATCTCGACCCGATCGGCGACGCCAGCGATGACCGCCTTCTCCCCGATCGACGCGAATGACTTCAAGTGATCCGGAATGAGCACGCGACCTGATCCGTCGACCTCGGCCTCGGAAGAGCCGGCGAGGAAGAGGCGCGCGAGACCGCGCCGCGCTGCGCTGCCGTTCACTTCAGCTGCATACACCCGCGCCTCCTTTTCCCATGCCTTGCGCGAATATACATAGAGACAATGATCGAGGCCGCGCGTCACGACGACGACGCGGCCCAATTCCTTACGGAATTTCGACGGGACCGAAATCCTGTTTTTAGTATCAAACGTGTGTAGGTATTCTCCAAGGAACATGGTGTAGGGCGGTCGCCGGGCAGAAAGCGGTCATGACTCCGCTTCCCACTCCATTAACCATTTCTGGATTATATCCCACTCCTCCCCACTGCCCTATTCCGGTTATCCCCAATCCGCGTATAAGTCAGATGTTTCCAAGCTATTGAACCAATACGACCAATTGACACACACCGTCTACCGTTCTACTGTCAGACCCAGATTGTCCCTACACTAACGAGAAAGGAGAAAATGCCATGGCGTGGCCAAAATCAATTCCTCCTCCGTGCGATTCGGAAATATACGAAAAAGGCGAAGGTGTCTGCATCGTCGAAGGAAAAGCCGAGGCGGTAGAACGATGGATGCGACGAATTGCCCTTGTGGCGAATGCAAAACTCGACTGGCACTACAGCGGAGGGCGAGCGAGCGTGCTCCATCTTGGCGACGAAGCGAGCCGTAAGCGCGTTCTCGACGCCATCAGAGAGATGAAAGGAGAGCTTGAAGGACACATCGTTAGCATTGACGGTCCGGCTCGCTATCGAGCATAGAAATAAGTCTTTTCAGGAAAGCGCCAAACCCGCCCACAACGAAAACCGTTGGAGGGCGGTTTTCTTTTATCTAAAAAGCTTTCCGTTACTATGCGGCTTGTGAGAGGCGTGTGACAACAAGATCGTGCGGAAGACCGGCGAGGAACCATCCAGCCTTAGGTCCGGATTCGCGATTGAGGAAGATGCGATAGATTGCCTGGAAAAGCTCTTTCGGCTGGATAGGAATCTCGGTCTTGAGCTCGTGCAGGCGCAGATGAAGCTCTTCGCCCGTGCGAACGCCTCCCTGAAGAAATGCGGCGAGGGCGGCGAGGGCTTTCTTTTGCGTATCGGAAAGCTCGACGTTTGGCATCTCTTTCTGTAACTCGTATTTAAATTCTTCCGGCGCATAGGTCGAAAGCCAGAACTTCGCATAGCGCGCGCGCTCGGAAAGCGCGCGTTCTTCATCTTCAGAGAGCGCGCCTCCCTTCGCTCGCATGGCTTCTTCTGAGAGTGAAAGATGCGCCATCTGCACGATAAACGCGACTTCGCGGAATCGCATGGTCCAGGGAGCGGTAAGCGCAGCGCGCTTCTCGGGGAGCTCGCAGAGCGCGAAGAGGCGCGAATAGTCGTCGGCCTTCCCTTCGCGCACACCGAGCGCAAGCTCGTCATAGCTGTCGTACAGACGCGGTACTGATTCGCCAGCGGGATCGATATCAATCTGCTCGCGGATATCTTTTCCGATGAGCGCGAGACGGAAGATCTGCGGAGGAAAGAGGTCACACATGTCTTTCGCACTACTCCCGCGACCCTTTGAAGAGGACATCTTCTTCCCACCGACGAGGAAGAACTCATAGGGAATATCGAAAGGCGGCTCCTGACCGAACAGCTCGCGGCAGATATGATTGGCGACGTCGCGCGAACCGCCTTTGGTCGAATGGTCTTTGCCGCCGCCTTCGATGTCGACGCCCTGCGCGACCCACTTCGCCGCCCAATCGACTTTCCAGAACAGCTTCGCCGCGCCTTTCCACGGAGCGACGCGGGCAGTGTGCCCGCAGCATTTCGCTTCGTCCGGATTCTTGTCGCACGCATAGCCGACGGTCTCGCCGTCGTAGTCGTATGCGCGTGTCGTCATAATCTTTCCGCACGCTTCGCACACGACCGAGATCGGCAGCCACGATTCGTCTTTTACAGAACCGGAGACCTCTTTCAAGATGCGGCGCACGTCGCTTGCGCGCTCAAGCGCGATCTTGATGTACGGATCCATCTTTCCCGACTGATACAGCTCAGTCGCGCGGTAGTAATTCGGCATGAAGCCGGCCTTCTTATGCACACCGACGAATTCATCGCCGAAATATTCCGCATAATTCTTAAAACCCGGCTCCGGACTCGGGACCGTATACAAAGGCTTTCCGAGATGCTCTCTGAACTTTTCCGCATCGAGGTAGCCCGGGATTGAATCGAAGGGGTCGAAATCATTCAGCTCGAAGCGGAATTCATTTGCGACGCCTTGCTCCTCGAACACTTCTGAAATAAGGCTATGTATGGCGACACCGCGCATCGACCCGACATGCACGCGACCGGAGAGCGTCTTCTCGTCGCGAATGAGAAAAGTCTTTCCGTCCCGAGGCGTACGCCCATCGAGTATCTCTTTCGCTATGCGGTCAGCCCACAACATTTCGGAATCGTAACATATAAACGCAAAAGAGCCGCGCTGGCACTTCCGCAGAAGCGCCAGCGCGGCTCTTTAGTTACGCCACCTTCTCGATCGCGTACGTCTGTTTGCCGTTCGGCGTGCTGAACGTGAACACATCGCCCTTCTTCTTCCCCATGAGCGCAGCGCCGAGCGGCGACATGTGCGACAGCTTCTTCACGCGCATATCGGCCTCCTCGCTGCCGACGATGGTGTATTCATGCACTTCCGCGCCACCCTCTTTCTTTATCGACACCTTCGAGCCGAAGCTCACATCGCTCTTCCGCTTGCCGTCAGTGATGATCTTCGTGTACTTCACGAGCTCTTCGAGCTTCTTGATCCGCTCTTCAGTCGCCGCCTGCAAGTCGCGCGCCTCCTGATACTCCGCATTCTCCGACAGATCGCCGAGCGAACGAGCGTACTCGAGATTCTTCGCAATCTCGGTGCGACGCACCGTCTTCAAGTGTTCGAGCTCCTGTATCATCTCATCGAACTTCTCTTGCGAGACGACAGTGTTTTGTGCATCAGTCATACGAGGTATTAAAATAGTAACGAAGCGTTGTGTGCGCATTGTACGCGAGCGGTGCGAGAGCGCAATAGCGCGCTCAAATAAAAAAATAAAGGGGGACGAGTCGTGATGACCCATCCCCCATTCCCACGAATTACACGTGGACGTTATTTTTCTTTACCCTCCTCTTTGATAGCAGCTTGTGCCGCCGCCAAGATTGCGATTGCCACGCGATACGGCGAACAACTTACGTAGTCCAAACCAAGCTCATGAAAGAACTCGATCGAACTCGGGTCGCCACCATGCTCGCCGCAAATGCCGAGCTTGATGCCGGAGCGTGTTTTCCTGCCGCCGGCGATACCTTGCTTGATCATGGCACCGACCCCTCCCCGATCGAGCGTCGCGAAGGGATCTGCGTCCATGAGATTGTTGGTTCGATAGAAGTCAATGAACTTCGCAGCATCGTCGCGGGAAAACCCGAACGTCGTCTGCGTGAGATCATTGGTCCCGAATGAAAAGAACTCTGCTTCGATCGCGATCTGATCGGCCGTCACGCACGCGCGCGGCAACTCGATCATCGTTCCCACCAGATACTCTATCTTGATGCCATACCGATCCATGGTTTCTTGCGCGACTTTGCGCACAAGATCTTTCTGCGCCTTCATCTCGGACACCATGCCCACCAAAGGGATCATGATTTCCGGAATGATCTTCTTACCCTTTTTCGCCAGCTCGCAAGCCGCTTCCATGATGGCGCGGACTTGCATGCGCGTGATCTCCGGCATCGTAATGCCGAGCCGGCACCCGCGCAGCCCCAACATCGGATTGAACTCATGGAGTTCCTCGACGCGAGCGAGCAACTGACGCTTCTCTGTAAGCTTTGCAGGATTAATACCTAGAAATTCCAACTGCGTGACCTCAACCATCAGCTCTTCGCGCTTCGGCAGAAACTCGTGCAAAGGGGGATCCAGTAACCGGATGGTTACTGGGAAGCCTTCCATAGCACGATACAGACCGATGAAATCCGCTTTCTGCAACGGCAGAAGCTGATCAAGAAACTTTTCCCGATCCTCTTTCGTCCGCGCAAGAATCATCTTCTGCATAATCGGCAACCGATCCTCAGCGAAGAACATGTGTTCCGTCCGGCAGAGTCCGATTCCTTCGGCACCAAAGCCTCGGGCGATCTTCGCCTGATCCGGCACATCCGCATTCGCTCGCACCTTCAGCTTCTTCTCATCGGCCGCCCACGAAAGCAGCATCGAGAACAGTCGGTATTTCTCCGATGTTTTCGGATCCAGCTTTCCCTGGATGACCTGAATGATCTCAGACTCAACCACGGGGATATCGCCAGCATAGACTTTCCCCGTCGAACCGTTCACGGAGATGTAGTCGCCTTCGCGAAACACTTTCGTGCCGATTCTGATGGACTGCCTATCGATGACTTCGACAGCTTCACATCCGACCACACAGACCTTACCCATCTGCCTGCCCACCACCGCCGCGTGCGACGTCATGCCGCCGCGGACCGTAAGAAAGCCCGTTGCGGCATCCATACCATGGATGTCGTCAGGACTTGTCTCTTCGCGCACCAGCACCACCCGCTCACCGGAAGCCTTCATCTTGACGGCTTGATCCGATGTCAAAGCGATCCTCCCCGCTGCGGCTCCCGGCCCAGCCGGTAACCCTTTGCCGAGAAGTTCTGCTTTGGACTCTTCTTTCGTATCGAAGATCGGGTAGAGATACTGCGCCAACTGATCCGGAGCAACCCGCAATAGCGCCTCGCGTTTCGAAATGAGCCCTTCCCGGACCATGTCGATGGCGATGCGTACCGCGGCAATACCGGTCCGTTTGCCCACACGCGTTTGCAGCATGTAGAGCTTGCCCTCTTGGATTGTGAACTCCAGATCAAGCATGTCCCGATACTGTTTCTCAAGATTCTTGTACGTGCGCACCAACTCCTCGTAGGCCTCCAGCGCATTCTCCCTGAGAGCGATTACTGGAAGAGGAGTTCTGATGCCTGCTACCACATCTTCGCCCTGAGCATTCATCAAGCACTCCCCGAAAAAGTTCTTATCGCCCGAAGCCGGATCGCGCGTGAAGGCCACGCCCGTACCGCTCGTGTACCCCATATTCCCGAAGACCATTGCCTGAATGTTGGCCGCAGTGCCCCAAGAATCCGGAATGCCGTATATCCGGCGATAAGTAACAGCTCGTGCGCCATTCCAAGAAGAGAACACGGCGTGAATCGCCATCCTCAGCTGCTCGTTTACCTCATCTGGGAAGTTTTTTCCCGTCTCTTTCTTTATCAGGAACTTGAAACTTTCCACGAGATCGCGCAACGCGCCGATGCCAAATTGCGTCTCATGCGCAACCTTCTTCTCCTCTTTTTTACGATTCAGAATGGCTTCAAAATACTCACGCGGCACTCCCATGACGATACTGCCGAACATAGTTATGAATCGGCGATAACTATCTTGAGCGAACCGTTCGTTGTCCGTCTTATCTGCCAATCCTTTGACCGTTTCCGGCGTCAGGCCGACGTTTAAGACCGTGTCCATCATTCCGGGCATAGATGCCTGCGCACCGGACCGGACGGACACGAGAAGCGGATTTTTCGGATCACCAAACCCCATGCCCATCGATTGCTCGACGCGCCTGAGAGCCGCGAACACCTGTTCCCACATGCCGGTCGGGTATTCTCCCGACTCGGCATATTCGACACAGGCTTTGGTCGTGATCGTAAATCCAGGAGGAACAGAAATACCGAGATTAGTCATCTCTGCCAGGCCGGCACCTTTGCCGCCCAGCAATTCCTTCATGTTTGCCGATCCGTCTGCCTTCCCCTCCCCAAATGAGAAGACCCATTTCGGAGTAAGCGGCAGTTTCGGACCAATAAACTCCCGACTCTCTTTCTCATCTATTTGCTGCATCGGCATTTCGCCCTCCTTAAGTGAATGTGACTGCGTGGACGCTATCGGTACCTCACTGAACGACACGTTCCTCTTAAAGTATAGACGTCGTATACGTCCTCCTTTCATTCGATAATTCGATTTGTTATGTGTTAGATGACAAGGAGCGTCGCTTTTACTTCCGGGGGAACTATACGGAGCATGCAGCTGATTGTCAAAAATTATAACTCTCCCGATATGCGCCGTTTTAGAACCCGGCGGCGCTAGCCGCCAGGTTCTAGTACCGCTGGAACACCCGTCCCGCCGACATACGGCGAGTTCTCGGCATGAAGTAATTCAAAAAGATCGCGCATCACGTTCACGGCCTGCGACCCGGTGCCCGCAGGACCGCGCTCGAGCACGACGGCGAACGCATACTGCGGATTCTCATACGGGAAGAATCCCACCACCCACGAATTGTCGTACTGATTGCGCACGCCCGTCTGCGCGGTGCCGGTCTTCGCAGCGACCGTTACATACGGGAGATTGATCGCTCCGGCGAGCGCGCTCGTTACCGTCTGGCGCATACCTTCCCGCACGACCTTGAGCGCGGAGACATCGGCAGGGACGGTTACCTGCGTCGGAATCTGTCCTGCGAGCAGCGTCGGCGTGAAGAGCCTCCCGTCATTCGCCACCGCAGCGATCGCGCGCGCCATCTGCAGCGGCGTTACCTGAACCGAGTACTGCCCGATCGCCGTGAAGTACGTATCGCCGAGATACCAAGACTCATTGAAAGTCTTTTCCTTCCATGCGGGCGTCGGGATAAGTCCGGCGGCCTCGCCGGAGAGATCGATGCCGGTCGGGCTCCCGAGACCGAATTGCTGGTACCAGTAGGCGAGCCGGTCGATACCGAGCCCCTTCCTGCTTCCGAACCCGCCGCCGACCGTATAAAAGAATATGTCCGATGACCACGCGATGGCGCTCTTCACATCGACCGGACCGAGTGGTTTCCATCCCTTGAAAATAAAATTCTTGCCGGGATGATAGGGATCAGGCAAAGAAAGGAAGCCTGGGTCGTCGATGATCGTGTTCGGCGTGATGATGCCGTCGGTCAGCGCGCCAGAGGCGACGAGCGGCTTCACGATAGAGCCGGGAGCATACACGCCCTGCACCGCATGGTCGAGGAAGGGGCGCCCGGGATCGGTGTTGTACGAAGCGATGACGCTCGACGGACCGCCGCTCGCCATGACATTTGGATCGTAGATCGGGTAGGAGACGATGGCGCGCACCGCGCCCGTCTGCACATCGAGCATGACGCCGGCGCCGGCGATGAAATGCTTGTCGCGCGCCACTTCCGTGATGGCGCGCGCGAAAAGCGTCTGCAGATTTGCATCAATCGATACCTGAATGGTCTTCCCCGCTTCTGCGCGGACGATCGTGCCTTCGGAGCGGACGCGCCCGAGTACATCCGTCTCGGTAAGCAGCCGTCCGTTCTTGCCCGCAAGGAGCGCATCGTACTTCGCCTCGAGGCCCGTGAGACCCGTCTGTTTCGTATCGTAATAGATCCCCTTCGCGTCCTTTTTCGGATACGAGACATACCCGATGACATGCCCGAGGGACGGCACCGAATAATAGCGCTTCACGCTGCCGTCCCCTTTCTCGACATTTTCGGCGACGATGATGCCGTTGATGTCGGTAATGACGCCCCTTGGGGCGAACAGCGTCCTGACTTCGAGCGCATTATGCGCACTGTCGGCAGCGAAGGAAGCGCCGTTCGTAACCTGAAGGTTCCAGGTGCGGATGACGAGGACGAGCATGAGAAAAGCGAGTGTGCCGCCGAGCGCGCGGAAGACGCTGCTCGGGAGCGGCTTCTCTATCCGCCCCTCGAAACGCAATCGATCAAATTCGGGCGCATTCGACGAGTCGAGAAATATCTCATCCGGAGCAATCTCCGGATCCTGTCGCCGTGTCCTCCGCCACATCATCCCCTCATGATACTCGCCCTGACCCGACTGCGCACGAAAAATGCGGCGGCCGTGCATGTGGCACCGACAAGCGTAAAGAGCGGCATCGCATGCGCCTGTGGCGCGTAGTAGAGCGCATCGGCGAATATCCCTGCCGCAAGCGGTACGAGCGGCTCGAGAGAGGAAGCCGTAAGCGCGAGCGCCGCCGTAAGCGGCCACGGGAAGAGCGCGACGGAAGCAAGCGTAAGAAACGTAAGCGCCCCCCGCATCATGGGGTCGAAGTCGCTATAGAAAATGCGCCCGAAAATGTTTTGCCCGTATCGCGCACGACCACCCACGTGATCGAGAAGATGTTCAATGCCGGCTGAATGCGCAGCGCGACTTCAGGCGCCGCCGGATCGCCGTCGATGCGCACGACGCTGCCGATCGGCAATGCTCCAGGACCCGGCGCAAACACCGTATCCCCCGCAGCTATGCCCGCGGAGCGCGCAAGCGACGCGCTGAACGCACCGCCGCCAGCGCCTTGGATAGTGAGCGGGAGATTCGCGGGCCCGACCCAGCCGTGCGTCGTCATGCTCGGCGCGGAGAAGAGCGTTACCCGAGAGAAGTCGTCCGAGACCGACGATATGACTCCGAGTGGCACGCCGCCGATGCCGAACACTTCCATGTCGAGAGCAATACCCTCTTTCGTTCCGGCGCCAAGCACGAGAGTATCGTACGGGCTCTCCGGCGGGCGGGCGACGACGCCTGCAAGAATTCCCGGGGCGGCGCGCTCTTTCGAAGAGGAGCCGAGAAGCGCCGAAAGGCTCGCCGTCTTTGCGGCGAGTGCGCTATTTTCGCTCGAAAGAGCCGCGTTTTCTTCCGTCAGCCGCTCATTCTGCAAAGCGAGCGTCGCGGCATCGCGAAAACCGGCGAACAGCCGATGCGTCGTCGAGGTAAGTGCGTCCGCACTGCGGAATACCGGAGCGAATGCTTGTAAAAATATATTCGGCGCGAGGAAACGCACCAGAAGTATGAAAATGACGAGTACCAGTGCCAGCACGCCCCACGAGAGGCTCTCGGGCGAGATGAGCGCATTACGCTTCGCTAAGAATATCCTCTTCATCGATGAAAAAGTCTGCGAACGGTTCCGGGTCTTCGGTCACGATGCCCGCGCCGCGCACGACCGCCGTGAGCGGGTCCGGCGCGACCCGCACCGGCACGCCGAGCATCTTCGCGAGTATCTGCGGCAAGCCGCGCAGGAGCGCACCGCCGCCGAAGACGGTCACGCCGCGCTCGAGGATGTCGGAGAGGAGTTCCGGCGGCGTCGCCTCGATGACTTCTCGCATGGTCTCCATGAGAGAGTCGAGCGATGGCATGAGCGCTTCGCGGATATGCGCATCAGTAAGAGTTATTTCGCGCGGAAGCCCGGTCGCGAAATCGCGACCGCGCACACTTCGCGAGAACGTCTCCGAAAGCGGCATGACCGCGCCGATAGATATCTTGACCTCTTCAGCGGTGCGCTCGCCGATGCCGAGCTTGAATTCGCTCCGCACGAATTCGATGATGTTGTCATTGAAGCGGTCACCCGCGACGTGCGAGCTCTTCGCCGCGACGACGCCTTTGAGCGCGATGACCGCGATGTCGGTCGTACCGCCGCCGATGTCGAGCACCATCGTACCGACCGCTTCAGTGACCGGCAGCTTCGCGCCGATGGCGCCCGCGACCGGCTCTTCGAGGATGAATGCTTCGCGCGCTCCGGCATTTCGCGCCGCATCGCGCACGGCGCGGCTCTGCACGTTCGTGACGCCGGTCGGCACCCCGATCACGACGCGCGGACCGAAGAGGCGTGCGCGACCGGCCTGCGCCTTGTTGATGAAATACGTGAGCATCTCTTCCGTCACTTCGAAATCAGAGATGACGCCGTGGGAGAGCGGGCGCACGACGCGGATGTGCCCGGGCGTCTTGCCGAGCATCATTTTCGCCTCCTTCCCGACCGCGACGACTTGATTCGTCTTGTCGTTGACCGCGACGACCGACGGTTCATTGATGACGACGCCCTTCCCGCGCACGTACACGAGCGTATTGGCGGTCCCGAGATCGATCGCAATGTCGCTGCTGAAAAAAGTATTTCTCGAAAATTTCGGCATACCGTTACGCGAGGAGTTCTGCGCGCGTCTTTTTCACGACGGTACCCGTCGCGCGCTCGACCACTTCAAAAGAGCCGGTGGCGACCGCATCCTTGCCGACCACGATGCGCTTCGGGATGCCGATGAGATCGCTCTCCGCGAACTTCTGTCCGGCGGACGTATCGCGATCATCGTACAACACTTCGACGCCGGCCTTCATGAGATCCTCGTAGAGCGCGTCCGCGACTTGCGAAACTTCATCCCCCAACTTCCCGAGCGAGACCAGATGCACCGCAAACGGCGCGACAGTTTCCGGCCATACGAGACCCTTCTCGTCAGCCATAAGCTCGACAATGGTGCCCATGAGCCGTCCTGGACCGATGCCATAACTGCCCATAAATACTGGAGTGGCCTTCCCTTCTGCATCTTTATACGAGAGCCCGAGAGCATCGGAAAATCGCGTACCGAGCGTAAAGATATTTCCGACCTCTATAGTCTTGGCTTCTTTGAGACCTGCCTTATCAATACCGCTAGTCGTATAAACCTCCGGATCCTCATATACCTCTTTATTTACAGCAAGTCGCTTCGACTCATCTATATAGATGGTATCCTCTCCCGCATCACAAACAGTTTGGTACTCGTGTGAATATTTACTAAAGGAACCGCCGGAAGCAAAAGTCCGATAAGTTTTCTCACCGATACCGACACGCTTAAAAATACTTTCGTACGCCGTCGCGGCTTTTTCATAAAACTCTTTGTGACTATCTGCGTCCTTTGAAAACGAATAGAGATCTTTCATGATGAACTCACGTGTGCGCATGATGCCGGATTTTGCACGTGTCTCATTGCGAAACTTGTTTTGAAATTGGTACACGTACCGCGGCAAATCTTTATACGAAGAAATGTGCTCAGTCATAAGCGCCGTCAGTGCTTCCTCGTGCGTATTGCCAAGCCCAAGTTCGCTGCCATTCTTCAAGTGCGTCTTGAACCACACATCGACGACCGCGTCGTCCCAGCGCCCGCTCTTTTTCCAGATCTCGGGATTTTGGAGCGTCGTCAGGAGAATCTCTTCTCCACCGATCGCATTCATCTCTTCGCGGATGATGGCGATGATCTTATTGAGGGTACGGAGACCAAGCGGGAGAAAATCATACACACCCGCCATTTCTTTATGGATGTACCCGGCGCGCACCAGAAGCTGCGCATTCTTCGCGACCTCATCGCTCGGCGCTTCGCGCCGCGTTCTCGTAAAAAGCTTCGACTGTCTCATGCGGGCAGTATATGCCCCGCACGCGCCAAGCGCAAAAGCGCTGGTAAGTCTGTACGGGCCTTGGATACGAGGCGCGGGATGCGAGCGATCGGAGTCGTACTCTGACGTACGACGGAGTGAGTGAGCGGGACCCGCAACGACGTAGGCGAGACCCGTACAGACTTACCCGACGATCTTGAAGATGTCGTGGACTGTGACGACGACCATCTGTGGATATATACGCAACGCTTCTTCATAGCGACCGTGATACACTTTCCCGCATGATTACCGATGCGGACATTACAAAATTGAAAACGACCTTCGCGACGAAGGATACTCTCGCTGAATTGCGTGCGGATATGCAAATAGGGTTTGGCGAGGTACATGAAAAGATAGACACGCTCGCAATCGCTTTCGGCCGCATGGAAAATACGCTGGATGGCATCGCCGGAGCGATTCAGGATTTGCGTACGGAAAACGGCGCCGGTACCGCCCACCTCCTGCGACACGATCGGCAGATAGGGGCGCTCGCAGTCGCGACAAAAATAACGCTTCCCCGCTAGCAGCAAAGTCTGGTTCTGTGGGTTTTTTACAAATTACCCGACGATCTTGAAGATGTCGTGGGCCGTGACGACAAGCATGAGCAGGACGAGGAAGGCGAAGCCGACCATATTGATAGAGCCGGCGATGCTCGCTTTTATCGGGCGGCGAATGACACTCTCGACGATGACGAAGAGAAGCCGGCCGCCGTCGAGCGCCGGAACTGGGATGAGATTGATGAGCGCCAGATTGATGGAAATGATCGCCATGATGGAGAGAAGGTCGCCGAAACCTTGTGAGGAGGCACTGCCGACGGCTCCCGCGATGCCGATGGGACCTGCGACCTGCGAGAGGTCGGCCGAAAGCGTCAAGATGCCGTAGAAAAAGTGCCCGAGACCGAGCGCAGTCATCTTCGTCGCGCTCCAAGTGAGATGCGCGCCCTCGACTATCGCCGCGCCAAACGAAAGAGGGAGCACGCCGACGGGAGCGACTTCGATTCCGAGCGCGAAGCGAAACGGATCGCTCTCCGCGACACCCTCTGCGGGCGTCGCGACGATAGTCCGTTCGCTCCCGTCGCGTTTTACCGTGAGCGCGACGGCGTCCCCGCCACTTGCGGCGATGAAGGCCGAGAAACTTTTGGGATCGGCGGCGCGCCACTCCCCCTTCGCATCTTTCGCAGCGAGGATTGAATCGGCTGGCAGGAGTCCCGCGGTAAATGCCGGCGTGCCCGGGAGCACGTTCGAAACCACGAGCTCCACGTCGCGCGCGTTTGCGAGCTCGGCGTCGGAAAGCGCACGCGGCGTCCCCGCGACAAGCGCGCCGGTAATGAGCACGTAGGCGAAGAGGAGGTTCATCGCGATGCCCGCGACGAGCACGAGCGTCTGGAGGATGCGCGGTTGCCGCGAGAAGGCGTGCGGGCCTGCCCCTTCCCCATCTTCGCCGTAAATCTTCACGAAGCCGCCGAACGGCAGCCAGTTGAGCGTATAGGCGGTCTCGCCCGCCGTCGCAATCGTAAGCGCGCGCGGCGGGTAGCCGATGCCGAACTCATCCACGCGCATCCCCGAGAGCTTCGCCGCGACGAAATGCCCGAACTCATGTACGACAATGAGCGCGACGATGACGAGTATGAAAATGAGTATGGTCACACAACGTATTGTAGCAGAATAACGAATCAGGGTACGCAGTTTTGGAACCGCATAATTTCCTGCTGGAAATTTGCTCTGGCTCGCGCCGTCGCGCTCCGCACGTTCCAAAACTGCGTACCCTGTATTCGCGCGCCCCTACTGCGATATCTCCGTCTCCTTCTTTTCAAGGATCTTCGCGAGCGATTCATTGCCCGCGTCGATGAGCTTCTGCGCCTCGGCCTTGAGCCGTGCGACTTCGTCTTTCCCCATACCGCCATCTTTTGTTGCGGCATCGAGCGCTTTCAGCGCGTCCGTGCGATGCGAGCGCAGCGTCACTTTCGCCTGTTCGGTCTTGTCGCGCGCAATCTTCGAGAGCTGGTCGCGCCGCTCGCTCGTAAGTTCGGGAAAGGTAACGCGCAGACCCTGGTCGTCGGTCGCGACGCCGATGCCGAGATTTGCATCAGTAATGCCTTTTTCGATTACCTTCACGAGCGACATGTCCCATGGAATGACGCGCAGCGTGCGGGCGTCTTCGACCGATACGTTTGCGAGTTCGCGCAGCGGCGTGCGAGCGCCATACGCCTCGGGCTTTACCGCGTCGAGCAGGGTCGGCGTCGCGCGGCCGGTGCGCACGCCCGAAAGCTCGCGCGAAAGCCATTCCTCAGTCTCCTTGATATTCGTTTTTAGTTTTGAAAAATCGTATGCCATGCGCTGATTATACCAAATCTTTCGGAATGACGAGCGCGAGATGCTCCAAGATCATGCGTACGGGCGCACTACGGTCGTAGAGATGCCCGCGCAGGACTGAAATATCCGAAAGTAGCGCCCCGAGCGAAGTCGAGGAGCTGTCTTTGAGCTTCGCATATGCCGCCGCTTCAATGCCGTTCACGATGCGTATCGCTTCGTCGCGATGCTCACGCCGAGCATCTTCATCCTTTCCGCTCGTGAGTTTTTTAATGATCAAGCTGCGCTTCTCGCGGCTCGCTTGGAGGAACGCCTCCGCCTCATCCGGAATGCGGGACCTCGTAGGTCCCGCAGGGGCGTCGAGCACTTGCACGCGCGAGCGGAGCGTCGGCAAAAGCCCGCCCAAGGTCGGAAGTATGAGAAACAGATACGTCCCGGGAGGCGGCTCTTCAAAAATCTTCAGAAGCGCATTCTGCGCCTCATGATACGCGCGGCTTGCGCTGATAATCAGCACTTTGTGTTCGCCCTCAAAAGGCGCCCCCGCGGCGAGTTCAGAAACTCGCCGCGCATCGTCCACCGCAAGAAGTCCGTACCGCAACACAACGATGTCCGGATTGTGTTCAGTCTTCATCCCGAGCTCTTGTCGCGCCCATGCTAGCGCGAGCTCGATCCCCTTCTCCTCTTCCGCTTCAATGACGAATGCTTGGTGCCGCATGAAAAGAGTATAGCCCCTCTCCGCGATTTTTTCGGCGGCACTTGACAAAACTGGTTGGCAAGTGTACCATGTATGTAGAAGTGAGTTAACTTTGAACCTTACATTGCGGAGGAAGAAATGAAGAAGTCAGCGAAAGCAGTTCTGATAACAGTATTGATAGCGGCTTCTGTTGCGCTTGCCATACATTTCGGTGCCCATCGTCCTGATATCGGCCAGACAGCTTTCTTGATGCTGCTGATTTCTAGCTTGGGTTGCTTTGGAATAACGGCGGGTTTTCTCTTCGTCCCTTCCAGCATTCGGAACGAGGACGAAGTCGCACTGGCTGTTTTCTCGACCCTTATGGCAATAGTGTTCCTTATGGCAATAGTGTTCCTCAGTTTTTTAACATCGGCCCTTGCATTGTCGAGCACCTGGTCGAACATCGTCTCAAATTTCTTCTGATGATCTTCACCTCTCACAACGCCTTCCTTCGGGGAGGCGTTTCAGTTTGTGGGGACCACAGCCAAGCTGCGGGCAGATTGACAGAGTATGTCTCGTATGTTTAAATAGCGACAGAAACATCTTTCGCAACACAACAATCAATCAGATCTTTTACAGAAAGGGGTGCGCAGTGAGAAAATCAGTCGCAACACTTGTACTGTTTTGTTTTGTGGGCCTGATATGCAGTTGCGGTCTCTCAAAAGAGGAAAAAGAAGCGGCCG
>CALRDY010000006.1 GCA_943355045.1 Candidatus Nomurabacteria bacterium
GAGTGGCTCTTCCTCACGCGCATCCCCGTCATCCCGCCGGCGCTTCGCCCGATGGTCGCGCTCGAAGGCGGTCGTCATGCGACGTCCGACGTGAACGACCTCTATCGCCGCGTCATCAACCGCAACAACCGTTTGAAGAAGCTCATCGACATTCATGCGCCGGAAGTCATCCTGCGCAATGAGAAGCGCATCCTCCAGGAAGCCGTCGATGCACTCCTCGACAACTCGATCCGGAAGAGCGGTGCCGCTGCCGGTGCTATGACGATGGCGCAACGCCGTCCGTTGAAGAGTCTCGCGGACTACCTCAAGGGCAAGCAAGGCTACTTCCGCCAGAACCTGCTCGGTAAGCGCGTCGACTACTCCGGCCGTTCCGTGATCGTCGTCGGTCCTGACCTCGAGCTCGACGAATGCGGTCTGCCGAAGCATATGGCGCTCGAGCTCTTCCGTCCGTTCGTCATCGCCGGACTCCTTGAACGCGAGCTTGCATTCAACATCCGCGGTGCAGGCCGTCTCATCGAAGACGGCGTCGCTGAAGTATGGGAACTCCTCGAAGAGGCTATCAAGGGCAAGTACGTGCTTCTCAACCGCGCTCCGACGCTCCACCGCCAGGGTATCCAGGCATTCCGTCCGCGGCTCATTGAAGGAGACGCCATCCAGCTGCACCCGCTCGTCTGTAACGCATTCAATGCGGACTTCGACGGAGACCAGATGGCCGTGCACGTGCCGCTTTCTGAGGAAGCGCAGTGGGAGGCGAAGAACATCATGAGTGCCAACAAGAACATATTGAAGCCAGGGTCCGGCGAAATGATCGTGCTTACCGGAAAGCCGCTCGACATCATCCTCGGCGTCTACTGGCTCACGAAAGCAGTCGAGAAGGTAAAAGGCGAGGGCAGTTATTTCGCATCGCCGAATGCCGCGATTCTCGCGTCTGAATACGACGCTATCGATCTGCGCGCGAAGATCAATGTGCTGCCGGTCGAAGGGAAGGAGAAGTACGCGAAGTTCGACGGGCATCCGTTCGAGACGACCGTCGGCCGCCTCCTCTTCAACACCGTGCTCCCCGCGGACTATCCGTTCATCAACGAGACCATCACGAAGAAGGTGCTCGCACGCATCGTGACCGACTGCATCGCACGCTACGGGCTCGACGCCGTTCCGAATATCGTGAACAAAGTGAAGCGTTTCGGTTTCGACTACGCGACTCGTTCCGGCATTTCGTGGGCGATCGACGATGTCTCCGTGCCGGTACAGAAGACGCGCATCATCGACGAGGCCGCTGCCAAGGTCGCCAAGATTGAAGACGACTATCGCAATGGACTCCTCGCCGCAGAAGAGAAGCGCCGCATGGCGATCGAGATCTGGCAGGGCACGAAGCAGGCGGTCGAAGAGCAGATCGCGCTCGAGCTCAATCCGATGGGCTCCGTCGCCGACATGGTGCGCTCCGGCGCCCGCGGTACGCTCGGCAACCTCACGCAGATGGCCGGTATGAAAGGCCTCATCCAGAACACCGCCGGTGTGACGATTGAAGTGCCGATCATCTCCTCGATGATCGAAGGTTTGAATCCGATCGAGTACTTCATGTCGACCCACGGCGCGCGCAAGGGTCTGACTGACACCGCGCTCGGTACCGCGAAAGCCGGGTACCTCACGCGCCGTCTCTTCGACGTCGCCCAGGACTCAATCGTGACCGAGAAGGACTGCGGCACCAACCGCGGCGTGAAAATCAATCGCGTGAGCGCCTCCGGCATTCAGACGAATTATGCTGAAGCCCTCCGCGGTCGTGTGCTCGCAGAAGATGCGAAAGATCACGACGGCACCGTGCTCTTCAAGAAGGGTCACTATCTCTCTGCTGGAGATGCTGAGGCGCTGAACGCCTCTCCGATCGCTACGGTCGTGTCGCGTTCTCCGATGTCGTGCGAGACGCGCTACGGAGTGTGCCAGATCTGCTACGGCATGGACCTCACGACGCAGGACATCGTCGACCTCGGCGAAGCGGTCGGCACCGTTGCCGCGCAGGCTATCGGCGAGCCGGGCACCCAGCTCACGATGCGTACCTTCCATGCCGGCGGTGTGGCATCAGTTGGTGGCGACATCACGAGCGGTCTCCCGCGCGTCGAAGAAGTGTTCGAGAAGCGTTCTCCGAAGAATCCGGCCGTCATCTCGAAGTCCGACGGCATGATCATGGAGATCAAGGACGAAGGCCGCGAGAAGATCCTCGTCGTGGCGCCGCTTGCGGGTCAGGGCAAGAAGGACGGCTCTTCGTACGAGTACCTCGCGCCGTATCCGCGCGTGCCGCTCGTGAAGGCAGGCGACACGGTCGTGAAGGGGCAGATCCTTACCGACGGTTCGGCCGATCTCGACGATCTCTTCGAGTACGCCGGCCGCGCGATGGTGCAGGAATATATCATTACCGAAGCATCGAAGATCTACGAGCTTCAGGGCGCGCCGGTTTCCCGGAAGCACCTCGAGGTCGTCGTGAAGCAGATGTTCTCGCGCGTGAAGATCACGGAGTCGGGCGACACGGAGTACTCGGTCGGCGACGTCGTCGAGGATTGGGAGTTCGCAAAGGCGGTCAAAGAGATGGAAGCGGCAGGCAAGCTCGTACCGGCAGCACGCGAGATCGTGCTCGGCATCAAGGAGAGCGCGCTCTCTCGCCGCTCGTTCCTCTCGGCGGCGTCTTTCGAGCAGACGACGAAGATCCTCATCAATGCTGCGCTGCGCGGCTCGGTGGACCGCCTCCGCGGCCTCAAGGAGAACGTCATCCTCGGACGCCTCATCCCGTCAGGCACTGGTTTCGCTGGGAGCCAGAAGCACGCGCACATCAAGAAGCTTCAGGATGATCGCGCCGCCTCAGCACCAGTGTCTTCGTCGCGCACAACGAGCTTCGCTCCGCGCACGCCCCGATAATCTTTTTGGGTGCAGTGAGATCTCGACTCTAGATATAGTATAAAAATGGAGAACGGCGCAGGGGTTACCCTGCGCCGTTTTTCTTTTTGCGCCGCATCATTTCGTTGCATCGAATACGTTGGAGCGACGAATAGTGAGGTACGCGACGACGATCATGGTCGGCAGCATAAAGAAAATCTGCGTCCCTGTACCGCCACCGCAGATGCTGACGATTTCAGAGACTACCCATCCGAAAAGCATCGAAACGCCTGCCGCGATGACAAGCGGAAAGAGCTTTTTCAGTATCGCCAGCAGGTCTATCGGCAGATTGTTAGTCAAAGCCATACGGCCTCCTTGGTTTACCGCAGTTCTGCATCTAGGCGCAAATTACCACTCGCATGTAGTCATGTCAAAATTATCGGAACGGGGTAGAATGGGCTGAATGACCGATACTGTCGCGCAAGTTAAGGAGCGCCTGGGCATCCAGGAAGTGATTGCTCCGTATGTGAAGCTCACGCGAGCGGGGAAGTCGCTCCGCGGATTGTGTCCGTTCCACAAAGAAAAAACGCCGAGTTTCCATGTCTCGCCCGAGCGCGGTACCTGGCACTGCTTCGGGTGCGGGCTCGGCGGCGATGCATTCTCGTTCATCGAGAAGGTCGAGGGAGTTGATTTCAAAGGCGCGCTGAAAATCCTTGCCGAGAAAGCGGGAGTGCAGATCGAGTACGCGGGCGGCGGCGCGGGAAAGGAGGAGGCGTCGAAGAAAGATCGGCTGCGCGCGCTCATGGCGCGCGCGGAGCAGTTCTATGCAATGCAGCTCGCGGGCACCGAGGCCGAAGCGTATGCGAAGAAGCGAGGCCTCTCTATCGAAAGCATTTCCGCGTGGCGACTCGGCTACGCACCGGACGCGTGGCGCGCGCTCCTCGAAGCATTTGTCGCCGAAGGATTTTCCACGGGAGAGTTGCTTGCTGCGGGGCTCATCAAAGAGGCCGATGGGAAACCAGGGACGTACTATGACCGCTTCCGCAATCGGCTCATGTTCCCGATACATGATTCTGCCGGGCATGTCGTCGGATTTACTGGACGCACATTGTCCGCGGATGAGCCGGCGAAGTATCTCAATAGTCCTGAAACGGACCTCTACCGCAAATCAGAGATCCTTTTCGGCATGGATGTCGCAAAGGACGCAATACGTACGCGCGGCTTTACCTGTCTTGTCGAGGGGCAGATGGACGTGCTGCTCGCGCATCAGGCGGGCTTCACGAATGCGGTCGCACTTTCGGGCACCGCGCTTTCCGAGCGGCACCTCGTCCTCATGAAGCGGTACAGCGAGAACCTCATGCTCGTGCTCGACGCTGACGCAGCTGGTCTCAAAGCGACCGCGCGCTCGGCAGCGCTCGCGCTCCATGCGGGATTGCGCGTGAAGGCGGCGCAGCTGCCGCTCGGGAAGGATCCAGCCGACCTCATCAGCGAAGATTCGCAAGAATTCTCGAAGCGTATCGCCGCCGCAAAACCGATCGTCGAATTCTTTCTCGGAGAACTTGCGCAGCGGGAAAGCGATCCGCATCGGCTCCTGCGCACGGCCGAGGGCATCGTGCTCCCTTTGATCGCGGCGATACCGAGCCCTATGGAGCGCGAACATTTCGTGCAGGCGGCCGCCCGAGCGCTCGGGCTCTCGAGCGAAGCCGTCCGCGAGTCGCTCAAACGTCTCCCGAAGCAGCCTTTTGCCGAAAGTGTCGCGCTAAGCGCGGCACCGCCAAAGGCGGTGCCGCGCAAGCCGTCGGAACTCCGTTCCGAACAGCTTCTTGCCGTTCTCCACGCCTATCCCGATACGCCGCTTGCAGAGCGCGTCAAATCGGAGTATTGTCGAATTACTGAGGCTCAAGAGCTGCCGCTCGTCACTCTCCCGGAATCGACCTTGTTCTATGCGGAACAGGCGTTCGGCGAAAGCCCCGGAGAGGACGCGGCAGACGAGCTTCTCCACGCCTTCGAAGAAGCGGTGATCCGCGAGGCGTATCAAGAAGCAGTACGAAATTTACGTAGAGCCGAAGGCGCGACTGACGCCTCCGCGATTGAGAGTGCTCAGGCAGCGTGCGCGAAACTCGCCGCCCGCCTCGCCGCATTCGGTCACTAATCCATTTATTTTTACATTACCGTATGGCGACTGCTACAAAAAAGAAAAAGAGCGCAAAGAAAATCGTGCCCGCAAAAAAGAAGGTCACAAAGCCTTCGAGTAAGCGCGCGCCCGCAAAGAAGGCTCCGGCGCGTCGCGGGGGAGTCGGACGTATGAAGAAAGTCGTGCGCACGGCGGTACGCGGCGCGAAGGCGAAAGCCGAGTCGCAGAAAGTGTTTTCGGCCGAGCAGCTCATCGAAAAAGGTAAGGATCGCGGCTACGTCACCTACAGCGAAATCCTAAAATCATTTCCGCATATCGAAGAGGACGTCAGTTTCCTCGAATCGCTCTATGAGCGTTTCGCGACCGCGGGTGTCGATGTGCTCGAAGGCGGCATGCTTGAAGACGCGGCCGATGAATACCTCGCGACGCGCAATATCAAAGATCGCCATTCGACTGGCTACGACTCCATCCAGATCTATCTTCGCGAGATCGGGCAGTACCCGCTCCTGACCGCTGCCGAGGAGCGCGAGCTCGCGCAGCGCATCGAGAAGGGCGACGCGGAAGCGCGCAATATCCTCGCGAGGAGCAACCTGCGCCTCGTCGTTTCTATTGCAAAGAAATATGTCGGCCGTTCGCCTGACCTCACGCTTCTCGACCTCATTCAGGAAGGGAATCTCGGCCTGTTCCGCGCCGTCGACAAATTCGACTGGAAGAAAGGATTCAAGTTTTCGACGTACGCGACCTGGTGGATCCGTCAGGCGATTACCCGCGCGCTCGCCGACCAGTCGCGCACGATCCGCATCCCCGTCCACATGGTGGAGACCATTGCGAAGTACAAGCAGGTTTCGCGCCGTCTCGCGCAGGTGCTCGGCCGCGATCCGCACGAAGAGGAGATTGCCGTTGAAATGGGCGTCGAAGTGGAAAAAATTTATCAAATAGAGAAGATCAATCAGGATACGCTCTCGCTCGAGAACCCAATCGGCTCGGACGACGATGAAAAGTCGACGCTCGGGGACTTCATTCCCGACGACAAGATCCCGTCACCGATACAGGAGTCTTCGGAGCGCATCCTCACGGAGCAGGTGCGCGCAATCCTCAGCGATCTTTCACCGAAGGAACGCAAGATTCTCGAGATGCGCCACGGTCTCATGGACGGCATCTATCACACGCTTGAAGAAGTGGGGCGCGAGTTCGGCGTGACCCGCGAACGCATCCGCCAAATTGAAGCGAAAGCGCTCGAGAAGATTCGCACCCATACCGACGCGCGACATCTGAAGTCGTATTAAAGCTCGCTCGGGCATGTTCAGAAGGGAGCACGCGTCGCCGCCCCAAGCCGGGCGGCGCGCTCACTCTCGCCAGCGCAAATTACAGCGCCGCTGCTCTTCTGCACTGTAATTACCATGCTGCGCCGGCTCCGAGAGTCTCCCTTCTGAACATGTCCTCGCTCGTGTGGATAGGTAAATAAAGTGAAGAGTCCTCCGAGCGTATGCTGGGAGGACTCTTGCGGGGTTGACTCGGCTAGCCATGGGACGGGTGATGATGACTCATGGAGTGGCTCACTCCAGCGCACATCAAGATGATAAGTCCGTAGACTGAGCACATGATGAGCCAAATCGTGCCGCCCAGAGACTTGAATACCTTCTTCACAGGTACCTCCTCCGTTAGAAACGAATACCCGGAAATGCCCGGGCGGCAGAGCTTTTTCAAGAGCTGACTAGCTTTCATTTATACATGACCCATCTACATCGTCAAGGTATCCATAACTTGTCGCTATAGCGACAAGTCTTTGATAGTCCGTAAAAAATATGAATTCTCAGCATGCGAAGAACGCGCGCGAGAGGTACACTCTAGGCATGACCACGCCGGCTTTTGAAGAAGCGTATGCGAAGCTCAATACGAAGCAGAAAGAGGCGGTAGATGCCATCTACGGGCCGGTCATCGTCATTGCAGGTCCGGGGACGGGGAAGACGCAGATACTCGCGTTGCGCATCGGGAATATCCTGCTCAAAGCCGTCGGCGCGAAGCCCGACGAGATACTCGCATTGACTTTTACCGAGAGCGCTGTGGCGACGCTGCGGACGCGGCTCGCGTCTTTCATCGGCGGCGCTGCGTACCGCGTCCGCATCCACACGTTCCACGGTTTCGCACGGTCGATACTCGAACTCCGTCCCGATCTCTTTCCGCGCATCGCACTTGGTACGCCGCTGTCTGAAGTGCGCGGCATCGCGCTCATGGAGCAGCTGCTCGACGAGGGGGAGTATCTAAAGATACGCAATCCGAAACAGCCGCACCGCGCGGCACGGACGCTCATGGCTTTCATGGGCAAATTGAAGCAGGAGCACTATACGCCGGAACGGTATCTTGCCGAGCTCACGGAAGCGTACGAGAGCCTTCTCGCCGAGCCCGACCGCATTCATGCTACTGGGGTGCATGTAGGGAAAGAAAAAGGGGAACCGTTGCGACGGCGCGAGCGGCTCGAAAAACATATCGAAGTCGCGCAGCTTTTCAAGGCGTATCAGGAAGCGCTTGAACGCGAGTCGCTCTATGACTACGAAGACCTTATTGCTGAAGCTGTGCGCGGACTTGAGTCGGACGAAGGGTTCCGCGCCGAAGTCGGCGAGCGTTCGCAGTTCGTTCTCGCCGATGAGCATCAGGATGCGAATCCGGCGCAGAACCGACTCCTCGAGCTCGTGACCGATTTTGACGGCTCGCCGAATCTCTTTATCGTCGGCGACGAGAAGCAGGCGATTTATCGCTTCCAGGGCGCGTCGCTCGCGTCATTTTTTTACTTTAAAGAGAAGTATCCTGAGGCGAAGGTCATATCGCTTGTGGAGAATTATCGCTCGACCTCGAAGGTTCTCGCGGCCGCGCATGACCTTATCGCTCCCGCGCCGACGTCGAGCGAAGCATTTCGTCCTGTCTTGCAAGCCGTCCGCGGGGAAGGAGGCGTACTGGAAGAGGTGGTTTGCGATACTCCGCGAGAGGAACGCGACGCTATCCGCGCTCATATCGAGAAGCTGCATGCTGCGGGGACGCCGTATGAAGACATTGCGATCCTGACGAAGAAAAATGCGGACGTGCTTTCGCTCGCTGAAGCACTGCGTAGTGCAGGTATCCCTGAGGATCATGCGAGTGCTGAGTTGAATGCTCTCGCGCATCCGGCGGTCAAGCTGTTCATAGCGCTCATCCAGGCGCTCGCTGCTCCGCAGCAGGATGCACCGCTCGCCCGCGCGCTTTTCATGCCGGGCATACCGGGTACGCTCCCTGAGCGCATGCGGCTGCTCGCGCTCGCACGTGAAGGGAAACCGCTCATACAGATACTTGCTGAACAGGGTACGAGCGAGATGCGTTCTTGGGTGCGTACTCTCACGAAGCTCTCCGGAGAGATGTCCGCGACGCCGCTCGTCTCGTGGCTCACGCGACTTGCGAGCGAAAGCGGCTTTGTCGCCGGACTGCTCGCGCTCGGCGAGAGTGAGGACGCGTATGAAGCGTACCAGGGCTTCATGGACGAGGTGGCACTCATCGCGCGCGAGGATCCGAGCGCGACCGCACACGATCTCTTGCGCCGCCTCGCGCTCATCGAGAAACATGAGCTTCGCGTGAAGCGCGCACGCACGAAGCATGCGGGTGTGCGCATCATGACCGTGCACGGCGCGAAGGGGCTCGAGTTCCTGCAAGTCATCATCGCGCATGCAAGCGACGAGCGCTGGCTCGGCGGCAAGACCGATGAATTCTCCCTCCCCCGACGCCAAGGGGTCGGGGCTCCGACCGAAGCGTCGGGGCTGCTTGAAAAAGAAGATGATGAGCACGATGTGCGGCGGCTCCTCTACGTCGCGCTCACTCGTGCGAAGGACGGCGTGCTCATCACGCGCTCGGGCGTGACCGACGAAGACCGCGCGCAGACGCCGCTGCGGTTCCTTACCGATATCTCCTCGCATCTCACGTCGGTCGGTTTTTCTACGCCGCCGCCGAGCGTGTCTTCGTACGGCGTCCGCACCATCCTCGATCCGATCTTCTTGAAAGAGCGTTTGCTCGCGCGCGGATTCTCGCCGACAGGTTTCAATAATTACGTCGCATCGCCGTGGCAGTACTACTTCCGCACGCTGCTCCGACTCCCGAGCGCGCCAGAGCTTCCGATGCTTTTCGGTACGGCCGTGCATGCGGGATTGAAGGCGTACGCCGACAAAGTGAAAAGCGGCGGCGCTTCTAGCGAGGATGCGACGGAAGCATTTTATCGAGAACTCACTCGCTTGCCGCTCACGCCGCTTGATCGGAAAGAGCTCATGAAAACCGGCGAGGTCGCGCTTCGCGCGTATCTCGCGCAAGAAAGCGGAAACATGCAGGGCGCGCATGAGTCGGAATTTTCCATAACCGTATCGCTTACGGTCCCGGGCGTGGGCGAGGTGCCGCTTTCAGGAAAACTCGATCGGCTTGATATCAAAGCAGACGGCACCGTCGAAGTCATCGACTACAAGACCGGCAAAGCGAAGAGCGAGAATGAGATTAAAGGCCTGACCAAATCAAGCGACGGCGGCTATTATCGCCAACTAGTTTTCTATAAGCTGCTGCTCGATAAGGACGGTCGCTATGCAATGAACGAGGCCTCGCTGCATTTTGTCGAGCCAAGCGAAAAAGGGAAGTGCACCATCCGTCGCTTCACAATAACGAGCGAAGAAGTCGCTGCACTGGAAACAGAGCTCATCAAAGCTGCGCAAGCGATCGCCGACGGCTCTGCATTTACCGCCGTCTGCGACCCGGAGTCTTGCGACTATTGCGACTTAGTCGGCTTCCTTCTTGTGAAGTGATCACTTCGCACTTTCAAGCGCTTGTTCGACGAGCTGTTGAACGGCGGCGTAGGGGTACCCGCCGTTCATGACGACAGGCGCTTTACCTTTGACGAGGATGAGCGAGTACGGCGTTCCCTCCGCGCCGATATCGAGCGCGTTCTGCCGGTCCGCCGTGATGCGCGCATCGACCTGGTTCGCTGCGTCTGCGAAGCAAGAGGCGAACGCATCGCCGGTAATGCCTATCGAGGAAGCGAGTGCGCTGTAATGCACGGAGTCGAGGGGCTGATTCTTGAAAAGGGCGGCCGCGAATTTCCAGAAGGCGTCATTGCCGGTTGTCTTCGCGATGCACTCCGCGGCTCGCGCGTGGGAGAAAGCGTTCGGATGGATCTCGGTTAGCGGGAACTCGCGGAAGACCCAGGCGACCTTGCCGCTTGCGCCTTCATTCGCGATGATCTGATGCAGCGTCTCATGGAAATCCTTGCAATAGGTGCAGTCGAAGTCGGAGTACTCGACGATCATCACGGGCGCCGCAGGATTCCCGAGGATGTGATCGGTCGCGCCGACCGCTCGCACGAGCGCTGAATTCCCCGTGGCGGTCGAGGAGGCTTTTGGCATTGAAATATAGACTGCCCCCGCGACGATGATGCCGCCGAGAGCAATCGCGACAGGGATGGTCAATGAATTTTTCATAATTGCAGCGCGTGGGTCATCGTCGGCGTGCTCGTCGCTTCTTTCGTCCAGGGTGAAGTGTCGAGCTTGATGTCGCGAATGTCGCGGAGGTCTTTGTATTTGAGCACACCGTGCTTGAGCGCGTAGTCGTAGAGCTTGCGGGTCAGACGGACGTCCTCGATGCAGTATTCGCGGACCTTCTCTTTTTTCCCTTCCTTCCACCACTCGCTCGCTTTGAGCCCGTCGCCGGACTTGCCTTTGCCGAGCGTTGCGTCGGCGAGTGACTGGAGTCGGATGCGCCGGCCGAGGACTTTCTGCACTTCGGTAAGTAGGTCGAGCGAGCGCAGGCGCGTGAGGTCGCCTGGGTAGTAGCGATTGAGGAGAGGGATATCGAATGAGTCGGAATTGAAACCGATGAGCATGTCGGCGCGCTCAAGAATCGGCCAGAGCTTGTGGAGATCTTCTTTGAAATAGGAGGAAAATTCGCCTGTCTCTGAGTCGTGGATCGCGACGACCGTGAGCTCCTGTTCATCTACGTCGACATGCCCGCGCACCATCGAGTCGGAAATGGATTCGATATCGAACGTGATGGCGCGCATCCCGTTAGAAATAGAACACGAACGCATTCATTGCGTCGTACTCTATCCAATTATGAAAACAAGATTTCGCCATGGCGTTGTCATTATATACCTCGTGTTCGTGATTTCTAACGGGACGCATAGGCGTTAATTCCCGGCGCGTACTCGCGCCGGGATGTCAGATGCGGAAAGACTTACTTCTTCGCCGGTCGCGAGGGTCTTCACGCGCACCGTCTGGCTCGCGGCTTCGTTTGCGCCATAGGCTGCGAAAAACGGGATGCTGCGCTTTACCGCGTCTTTGATCTGGTCGCCGAGGCCGCGGGGGGTCAAGTTGACGAAGACGCGAGCGCCTTCTTTTCGCAGCGTGTCTGCGAATGTTTGTGCAGCAGGAATGTCGCTTGGTACGGGCGTGCCGAGATAGATCTGCGGCCGGCCGCCGCTCGTATCCGGTACGAGCGCATGCGTATCGAGAAAGTCCGCGAGCGTGACGTCGCCGAGCGCGAAACCGACTGCTGGTATCGGGTCGCCGCCGAAAAGCGCGACCAGTCCGTCGTAGCGGCCGCCGCCGAAAAGCGCACGCGGATTTTCGATGTTCGTATCGTAGACTTCAAAGACCATTCCGGTGTAGTAGTCGAATCCGCGCGTGATGCTCGTGTCGAAGACGACGTTGCTCACACCGCGTTCTGCGAGCGTCGTGATGCGGTCAAGGAGTCGCTGCTTTTCGAGTGCGACTTCCGGCGCGCTGCTTGAGTCCTCGATGAGCGAGAGCGGATCGGTCGCCGAGATCGTGCTCGACGCGGCGGCGAAGGCTTCAGGAGGCATCTTCGATTTTTTGTCGAGAAGGCGCAGGTACTGGCGGACGCTTTCGCCGCTGAGGCCCGCCGCCGCGCAGGCGGCGTTCAGGAGCGGCCGCGAATTCATGCGGATGACGAAGTCTTTTTCGGTCGCGCCGAAAGATTTGAGTATTGTTGCGGCGAGTCGCACGACTTCGATATCGGCTTCGCCTTCGGGGAGCCCGATGAGGTCGATGTCTGTTTGATAAAATTCGCGCAAACGACCCTTCTGCGGGCGCTCGTAGCGGAACCGGTTGCCGATGGAGAACCAGCGCAAAGAGTACGAGAGCTCGCGGCGCTTCGCGGCAACCATACGCGCCAAGGTCGGCGTCATCTCGGGCCGCAGGGTAACGCTCCGGTCGCCGCGATCGATAAAGGTATACGTCTGCTCGTTTACGATCTCTTCGGAGGTCTTCGCTTCGTAGAGCTCCGAGCGCTCGAGCGGGGAGGCGTTATATTCTTCATAGCCCCAAAGCGCGAGTGTCTCGCGTATGCGCGTAAACATCGCTTCCATCCTCGCCCAATCGGCTGGGTAGAAATCGCGAACGCCTTTATAGGGATCGGTTGAAAGCGGCTCGGACATATGCCCGATTGTACCCCTTACCACTTCCAATTCAAAACAGAGGAAGTGGTAAGGGGTTGTATCAGGTGCCGGTATTTTTCGGTTCGGTCGTGGTGACGTATTTGAGGATCAGGTCGCGCATCTGCTCCGGCCGGGGGATGCCGCGCATGTGGAATTCGTCGGAGGCACCGGCAGTCTGGACGTTAATATCGCCGAGGCCGAGCATCGAGGCGAGGATTCCGGAGACATTCGTCGTGACGTCTTGTACGCGCGAAAGGGGCAGACTCGAAACTTCGCGGTGGAAGTAGCGGCGCTGCTCGATATCGACGAGGCGCTTATTGGTCAGCACCCATGCATTGAGGAAGTAGCGGGTGCAGGCGCCCCACGCGCTCGTCCAGGTCACAAGCAGCCACGCGCCGAGTACGGCGCGCGCGAGAGGCGCCTGATAGTCGAAAAGCGCCGCGTACTGTTCGAAGGGCTGCGCGAGCGCGAGGAGCTTGGGAATCGCGAAGGGGATAATCGCGATGATGGCGTACGGAAGGAGTCCGGTAAGGAAGAGGAACCAGTGCTTGCGGGATTCCTTCACGACATGTTCGCCCGGCTCGAGTTCGAATTCTTTCATAGCGGAATCATGGCAGATATGGCGTCAGAAAGGAGGCGCTGCCGGAGAGCGCGTAGGACATGAGCGCAAACGATATGAAAAGATGCGTCGCAATCGCGGGGAAGGTGAGCCAGGATGCGTGGGAATATTTGAGCCAGTGATAGATGGCGACGAAAGTGTAGACCGCCCAGAAGGCGAAGATGATGTAGAGCGCCCACGTGATGAGTGCACCGCCTGAAGGGATTCCCAACAGGTCAAATTGCGCAAACGAGATGGAAGGAAGGGAAAAGGCTTGAAGCGGCTGGTCGTTCATTGGGGGGAATGATACTACGAGGGTGAAGTGAGGCCAAGAATGTTTGTGGAACAACATTATTGCGCCGAACGAGCCCTCGTATGCCTACATACGAGAAAGCGCGGTGTGCCGTACTGGTCGGTGCGTATCTCGGCGGAGAGGCCGTGTGCCTCAAAAAGTGCGGCCGCGGCTTTTGTGTGTTCGTTGTCGCATTCGATCCAGGCGACGCCGCTCGGGGTCAAATGTTTCGGGAGTTCCGCCGCGATGCAGCGTATAAGATTAAGACCATCGTCGCCCGCGAAGAGGGCGAGCGCCGGCTCGTGGTCGGCGACGCTCGCGTCGAGTGTGCGACCAGAAGGAATGTAGGGCGGATTCGCAGCGATAATGTCAAACTTCATGCCGTCGAATGGCTCGAATAAGTCGCCGGTGCGGACGTCGGCGCGAGAAGCGTCAAGATTATTTTCGCGGATATTTTTCTGGATAGTCGCTTCGTGTGCGGGATCAATCTCGCCGAAGTACACCTGCGCATCGAGCAGCTTCGCAAGCGTCGCGCATCCGATAGCGCCGGAGCCGGCGCAGAGATCGAGGAGTGTTAAGCCTGAATACCCAGAACCGCTCGCCTTCGGAACCGCATATTTTTCTGCTAAAAAATTGCTCTGACTCGCGCTGTCGCGCTCCGTACGTTTCTCAGTCGAGCGCTCCCGGGTATTCCGTATGCTTTGGAAAAGAAACCGCAACTCATGCATGCGATTTCTGGGCACGGAATCATTTTCTGCTGAAAATGTTCCTCCTGCTCGGTCCGTCGACCTGTGCAGAGTCCCAGAAATCGCATGCATGAGTTGCTCGGTCCACCATTCCGTTTCGGGGCGTGGAATGAGCGGCTTCGAGTCGAGGTAAATCTTCAGGCCGAGAAAGGGCTGCCAGCCGATGACATAGCCGAGCGGCTCGCCGGAGGCGAGCCGCTCTTTGTCGGCTTCGTATTCCGCAGTCTCCTTGCCGCCGTATTTTTCGTCGAGGAGCCATTGCTCATCCTTAGTCATGTACGAGAACGCTAGCACATAAG
>CALRDY010000007.1 GCA_943355045.1 Candidatus Nomurabacteria bacterium
CCGCTCCGCGTCAGCGAGGGCGCGATCGCATTTGATCAGGTGTGTTTCGAGTATCACGACAGTCAGGCAGTGCTCAAGGATTTCAATCTCGCGATACAGCCGCACGAAAAGGTGGCGCTCATCGGCTCTTCGGGTGCAGGGAAGACGACCATCACTAAGCTCCTGCTGCGTCTGTATGACGTCAGTGGCGGCGCTATTACTATCGACGGTCAGAATATCGCGCAGGTAACGCAGGAGAGCTTGCGTTCCTCAATCGCCTTTGTCCCGCAGGAGCCGATGCTCTTCCACCGTTCGCTCATGGAGAATATCCGCTACGGTCGACAAGGTGCCACCGATGAAGAGGTCATCGAGGCGGCGAAGCAGGCGCATTGTCACGAGTTCATCAGTCGGTATCCCGAAGGTTTCGGGACGATGGTCGGCGAGCGCGGCGTGAAGCTCTCGGGTGGCGAGCGACAGCGCGTCGCCATCGCTCGGGCGATCCTCAAGAATGCGCCGATCCTCGTGCTCGACGAAGCGACGTCGAGCCTCGATTCCGAATCCGAACGGCTCATCCAGGATGCGCTCCTGCGGCTGATGAAAGGGAAGACCGTCATCGCCATCGCGCACCGGCTCTCGACCGTCATGAACATGGACCGCCTCATCGTGATGGAGCAGGGCGCAGTCGTTCTCTCCGGTACGCACGATGAGCTCCTCGCGCACGAGAGCAATCTCTACAAGAAGCTTTGGGACATCCAGGCGGGCGGCTTCATCCGGGCGGATTAGATTGTCTGAATGGGATGGGTTTGGTAGTGTGTCAATAACGAGCTGGATGAATCGCCGTTGTATGAGTACATACGCCGGCGCGTTCGGCGAAACGGTGCCTATGGCACTGGCACGCTCGACCGGCAGGAAAATCATTTAACAACGATTTTCCCACCGTTCTCGCGTACCGCGCTTCGCGCTCGTTCGCCTCACTTTGCCGGTGTAAGCGTTGCTTGCACCGGGTGCGTTCGGAAAATATGAATATATGAAGACATACATTCATATTTCCTCACTTGCCGGTGTAGTTCAATGGTAGAACGAAGGACTCATAAGCCTTAGACAATGGTTCGATTCCATTCATCGGCACCAAGAAATTAGATATCTGGGGATATGCGATGGCTATAGTAATGTCCTGTCATATACTTTATGCATGCCTATGCATCGAGATCTGAACCATGATTTCTTCAAGAAGTGGTCAGCTGAGATGGCCTACGTGCTCGGTTTCTTTGCCGCAGACGGCTCTATGATTCAAAATAAGCGCGGTGGACACTTCATCGAGTTCACAATTACGGATCGCATTGTCCTTGAGCAGATACAACAAGTGACGAACTCGACACATCGAATTGCAGAGCGTGCACAGAGAGCCAAGCATAAAACGGCATACCGTTTACAGATTGGCAGTAAGAAATGGTTCGAAGATTTGTCCCGTCTCGGTTTCATGCAGAATAAAAGCAAGAGACTCCCATTTCCTGAAATACCGACAAAATATTTTGGAGATTTTGTGCGCGGATATTTTGACGGAGATGGTTGTGTATATTTCAGTCATCTCAAATATGCGGATCGTAAGAAACCTCGCTGGGTGCTGCTAACGCTTTTTACGAGTGGTTGTCGTCCATTTCTGGACTCACTTTGGAATGCCCTAAAGATTCATGGCATTCATGGCGGTTCATTAAAGAAGAAAACACGTGGTTTCGAACTCGTCTTCAGCCATAGCGATAGCGTTGCACTTCATCGCATCATGTATCATACTGGCAAAATCCCGGAGTTATATCTGCCTCGCAAGCGAATAAAGCTTGAGAGGGCGATTCGGGCGTTGAAGATTGCGGTCGTGGTGTAGCCTGGTTAACACGTCTCCCTGTCACGGAGAAGATCGTGGGTTCAAATCCCATCGACCGCGCAAAATGAAAAGAGCCCCCGAAAGGGGCTCTTTTCATTTTGCGCGAGGATGCTTGGCCAATCTCGCTTTCCATACGAGGACTTAAGAATACTTCGATTCTTCGCTTGTCTGCGCTTCGCGCGCCGAACGGTTCCGGTGGATGAGCTCATCGTTCCGGATGAGCTCGAACAGCTCGTATTCGCTGCGAGCAGTCCTTCCGTAGAAGGCGAGGAAATCGGATAGGACTGGCGTCTGCCGCAAGCGGTCGCCCTCGGCATCGAGGAATTTCTGATACTGCGCGTACGCATGCGACTCGAAGAGGTAGTTGAGGTCGAGCGCCGCGCGACGAGAGAAGAGGAAAAGGACGTAGACGATCCAGAAATAGAGAAATGAGAAGAGGAACGGGATGATCGTGTGGCGGAGGAAGCTCTGGCAGCGGAGACGGCGCACGATCTGCGAGAGGACGACGACGTGCATCGTCTCGTTGTCTTGCGCCATGCGGCTGAAGGCGCTCAGTCTCGTCAGCTCGATGGCTCGCCGCTCGTCCGAGTACAGCGCGGTCAGGATGGTATACGCAGCGACTTCCCACGACTGGTAGGGGATGCGAGCGATGACTTCGATCGCTTTGAACTTCGCATAAGACGGCTTGCGACCATACACGAAGGTGCCGAAATGTATGAGTAGCGCCCCGAGCAGTCGCGCTATGAATACGGGGCGGTAGTGGTCGAAGGGCGCGGCGAATTCGGCCCGGAGAGCGGGGTCGTTCAGAGAGTGGGCGAGCGCTTCGTTGCTTTTGAATTCTTCGTTCATGACGTGCGGCCGTACCGGTCCTCGAGGCGCTTTATGTCGCCTTCATCGAAGTCGCCGAACGCTATCTCGAGGCACACGAGTCCTTCCGGCCCGCCGAGGATGCGGTGCTCCGCATGGCGCGGCGTGAAGAACGTGTCGCCTTCATGCGCCACGCTCTCTTTCCCCCCGATCGTGATGGTGCCGGAACCTTTGAGGACGCGCCAGAACTCGTCGCGGTGTTCGTGGGTCTGCAGGCTGATGGACTCTCCGGCAGTAACCGTGATCAGCTTGACCGTCGTCTTCTCGTTCAACGTGAAGCGCTCAAAGTTTCCCCACGGGCGCTGTTCTTTTTCATAGTGTGAGAGGTTTTCCATATAGTTCATCTAGTATACCGCGCATGCATGGGCTATCATACGCGCTATGCACCATGGCCTCCATCATATACGCACACGCGCGTGCGTGACGGAAGGGCTTGAGCCATTTCCTGCGCGCACGCTGCCGATGCGCCTGCTCGATTACGTCATGTACGGCGTCGCGTTTGTCGCTCCGCTCGCGCTCCTACCGCAGATACTCCAGATCTATGGGACGAAGAGTTCAGAGGGAGTATCGCTCCTTACCTGGTCGCTCCTCACGCTCTCAAACATCCTCTGGACCGTGTACGCCATGGTGCATAAGGACAAGCATCTTTTCTTCGCCAGTGCATCCGTGATCGTATTCCACCTGACAATCGTCATCGGGCTGCTCATCTATTGAAAGAGAAGTTAACAGAATCTGTATATCCACAGACATTACTAAATAGCTCAAAGAGGCGACGCTAGGAATGATGGATAAGGCTCTCTTAGAGCGTTGGTACATTTGCGACAAAAAATCGGTGCACGACATCGCTCGGGCATTTCGTTGTTCCGATGGAAAGATAAATTATTGGCTAGAGAAACACTCAATTCAGAAACGTTCGATTAGCGAGGCGATATATACAAAACATAACCCAGACGGAGATCCTTTTTTACCTCAAGCATTTAAAACGAGCAAAGACTCTTTTCTTTTTGGTCTCGGTCTCGGCTTGTATTGGGGCGAAGGTACGAAAAAGAATCTAAATCAGGTTCGGTTAGGTAACACAGATCCGCATCTCGTCTTCGTTTCGGTTTGCAGAATTTTGGTTAGCGAAATTGAAAGAATGAAAGAACTCCGCTAGTATGCATGGGTGCACTAAGCCGAGATAGCTCAGTTGGTAGAGCACGTCCATGGTGGGTCGCAGACCCTGCCCATCCCAGTAGTAATACCGAGATGAATCCTGAATAACGGTTAATAGCCCCGCGGGCCAAGACCGTGGCACTCGCTTGAGGGCCCGAACGACTGACAAAGGTGTCCAGCAATCTTGCGGGACAAAGATACAGTCTAGCCCTCCCGTATATATAAAGGGGAGGTGTAAGCGAAGGACGAGGTCGTCGGTTCAATCCCGACTCTCGGCTCCAGAATCAAAGGTAGGTTAATTATCAACACGCGACCACTAAGTTTTAGTAGTATTGGTCTACAGTTGCGGTATAATGAACGCATGTCGAATCCAAAAAAACCGAGGCCGAAATGCCCTGTGTGTGGAGAAGAACCGGCGCGCGCATTTTACAAATATTGTAGCAACGCGTGCCAGCACGAATATCAATATCGTTTGTATACAGCCCGTTGGAAGAAGGGGGAAGAAAAAGGACTCAATGCCCAAGGACTTGTCTCAGATCCGGTTAAAAGATTTTTGAGACAAAAGTTTGGTAATAAGTGTTGCTTGTGTGGGTGGTCTGAAGTGAATTTGAAGACAAAAGTTGTTCCACTCGTCGCGGACCACATAGATGGTAACTGGAGAAATAATACGGAAGAGAATCTTCGACTTGTTTGCCCGAATTGCGATGCGCTCAGTTCAACTTTTTCTGCACTGAATAAAGGAAATGGACGTCCGTTTCGACCACCAAGTCTTCGAACTCAGGAAGCGCGGATACTCGCTCAGTCAAAGAAATTGTGATAATTTAACTAGGTTCATACATTTGCCGCCTTAGCTCAGTTGGTAGAGCATTTGCATCGTAAGCAAAATGTCCTCGGTTCGAGTCCGAGAGGCGGCTCCAGAATGGAAATCGTAACAATGACGACAGACGAGATCGCCTCGCGCCGCGAGGCGCGTAACGATGCGTTCAAAAATCTAGGATTCATCTTAATCACGGTCGGCGCCGCGTACGGGCTTACCGTTTCAATAGGGATTGACGGTCTTGAACGGTTCGTCGAACGAGCAGGAATATGGGGCCCGCTTGCGGTCATCGCGTTTAAGATGATCACGATCATCATCGTCCCGCTCTCCGGCGGCCCCGTCTATGCGATCGCGGGTGCGGCATTCGGTTTCTGGCAGGGACTCGCAATCACTTTTATAGGCGATGTGCTCGGTTTCTCCGCAACGTTTTACCTGAGCCGAATCTTCGGTCGGAAGATACTTAACGTGTTCGTGCCGCGCACGCAATTTCCTTTTATAGAGAAGCTCCTCGCTCAAGGGTCTGCGCGCAAGTCGTTCCTCAAAGCGCGTCTCGCCTTCAGTGGATTCCCCGAAGTTTTTTCATACGCCGCGGGACTCACGGAAGTCCCGTTCCTCCTTTTCATAGTCGCACAAATGGCGCTTCATACGCCATTTGCCGCGCTCGTCGTGCTATTCGGAAATGCTCTTCTCACAGGCAATCCGCTGTTCTTTGTCGGCGGGACGATTATCGCTCTTCTCTTTGCGGTGGTCGGCGGATGGTGGTTCAAGCGCGATCTCATCCATGAGGCATAGTCGATATGGTTTCTCAGACGGAGCCGCGCTGCGTACGTTCTCTCTATAACAAATAAAAACCGGGTCGCTTGAAAAGTCTCAAGCGACCCGGTCAGGTCAGTATCGAAAACACTTCTTTGATGAGGATGCGGTGCCGATCAAGGAGATCAGACATATCCAGAACCTCAGTCCGGAGGAAGGCTTTGACTAAGAGCGGACCATCAGTCTCTTGCCCGACTTCGGCCCGCGTGTCGAGCTTCTCTTCTGTGACTCGCGCGATGCAGAGATGAGGACGATATCCTTCCTCTCCGCGCCAGTGCCACGAACGAATGGAAACTTCTCTTGGAAGAAGCTGGATACCGGTCTCTTCGCGGCATTCGCGAATCGCGGCGGCGATAATCCCTTCTTTTTGCTCGATACCGCCTCCCGGTAGCTTCCAGCGAGAAGTCCTGAAATTGCCGCTCTCATCCATAACCAGCACAATTCTAGTGGGGGAGAGTATGCACGTTACAACTGCTCCCCGATCAAGGTTTCTCCTCGCGGTACCCATAAACACCTCCTCTCTTGTGTCATTGAACACCTGAAGGTACATTACAGTTAATTTAAAATCTGTCAAGCGCCGCACAAAATCTGGTATAATTTCCCGATGTCCGAGCGGGAGAAGCGGCTGGCCGAACTTGAGGCGATGATGGCATCGCCTGATTTCTGGCTGGACAAGGATCAGGCGCAAGTTTTCATACAGGAATATCAGACGCTCAAAGAGGGCGGCGAGGGCGACCCGCACGACAAAGGGAATGCGACGCTCGCGATCCTCGCGGGCGCGGGCGGCGACGACGCTGAGGATTTTGCGCGCATGCTGCGCCGCATGTACGAGGGCTATGTGGCTTCGAAGAGTTGGCGCGTGCGCGAACTCCATGCCAACGAGAACGATCAAGGCGGCTATCGCAATATCATGCTCGAGATCAGCGGCACGGGCGCGTACGGTCGCCTGAAGCACGAAGCGGGCGTGCATCGCCTCGTGCGGCAGTCGCCTTTCAATGCGAATGCGAAGCGGCAGACGAGCTTCGCGCTCGTCGAAGTGCTTCCGTCTCTCGTCGCGACTGATAAAGTCGAGCTTAAGCCGGATGACCTCGAGATACAGTTCGCCCGCGCCGGAGGCGCGGGCGGTCAGAACGTGAACAAGCGCGAGACGGCCGTGCGTATCCTTCACAAGCCGACCAACCTTTCCGTACACATCTCAAGCGAGCGCAGCCAGCTCGCCAATCGCGAGAAGGCGATCGAGCTCCTGAAGGCGAAGATCTTTGCCAAGGAAGAGGCTGAACGCCAGGCGACCGCGAAAGGCCGTTCAATCGCCGCGACGACCGCGAACGAGTGGGGAAGCCAGATCCGCTCCTACGTCCTGCATCCGTACAAGATGGTCAAAGACCACCGCACCGACCACGAATCTTCCAATCCCGAGAAAGTCCTCGGCGGCGATCTTGACGGGTTCATTGACGCGGCGGCCGCTGGTGCATAGTATTGAGAGTATGAATACAAAGAAGCTGCAAAAGGTTAATACATTTACCGCCGTCTTTCAGAAGGTGCGCGGCGGGTATACGACATGGGTCGAAGAGATGCCGAATGTCATATCTGAAGGCAAGACGAAAGTTGAGGCAAAGATAAATCTAAAAGACGCCCTCGGACTCATGCTCGAGACGAACCGTATCATGTCTTTCAAAGGCGTGGCAGGAGACGTCGAGCGTTCGCCGATTTCATTCCCCGTGCATCAGGTCGCATGAAACGCGCTAAGCTCGTCACGCATCTCCTGCGTAATGGGTGTATTCTTCTGCGAGAAGGAGCGAAGCATTCCATCTACCGCAATCTTTTTACTGGCGTCCAAACATCGGTTCCGCGGCATGCGAGCCTCTTAGAAAGTACAGCGCAAGCGATTTGCAGACAGTTGGGCGCCTCGTGGCCTCCGAAGTGAAAATGTTACAATCATAGCTATGTCAGAGGAAGTACCCGCAAGACCTGAATCGCTTATTGAGTTTCCGAAAATCGCTTCTGAAATAGATGCGATGGCAAAAGTCGATCAAGATATGCGTACAAAGAATCTGAAAGAGCCATGCTCGGGGTCACTGAGACTGCTCGATGCTAAAAACACGGAACGAATGAGGGAAATCGTAGCGCAAATCGGCTGGCCGACGGTCAGTAAGGTCGGTACAGATGCTTCACATGGTGCGTGGATTCTGGTGCAACATGCAAATCATCAGATCGATTTTCAAGAGCAATGCCTAACCCTCATGAAGCAAGAGTTCTCAAGCGAAGTGATTAGTAAAGACCTCGCTATGCTTGAGGACCGGGTACGAGTGGGTAAAAATCAACTACAGCTTTATGGTACGCAATTTCGTCAAATGGCTGGCGAGCACAAACCGCAGCCCATTGAAGACGAGGCAAATGTAGATGAACGGCGGAAGAAAATGGGTCTGGATTCGCTTGAGGAAAATATCGCTGGAATGTACGAGAAATATGGGCCGCCCAATCAGGACTAGCTATCCTCCAAGCTCGCACAAACGAAATGAGGGTTCCATAGACGGGATGGAAGCGAGTAGGGTACAATAAGCGGAACGCATGATTTATTTCGACAAGGTGACGAAGCGATACGGAGACATGATGGCGCTCGAAGGGGTTACCATCTCCGTCGCCCCGAAAGAATTCGTTTCCATCGTCGGACACTCGGGCGCAGGCAAGACGACGCTCCTGAAACTCCTCCTCGCCGAAGAGCGGCCGACCGACGGCAGCGTCTTCTTCGAGTCGATCGATATTAACGACCTGCCGAGTTCGGCGCTCCACCACTATCGCCGCAAGATCGGCATGGTCTTCCAGGATTTCCGCCTCATTCCGAACAAGACCGCGTACGAGAATATCGCATTCGCGATGGAAGCTGCGGGCCGCTCCGACGAGGAAATTGCGAGCGACGTGCCCCACATCCTCGAGCTCGTGAATCTCTCCGACAAGGCGCTGCATTTTCCCGACCAGCTCTCGGGCGGCGAGAAGCAGCGCATCGCTATCGGCCGCGCGATCATCAACCAGCCCGACCTCATCGTCGCCGACGAGCCGACGGGGAACCTTGACCCTATCAATACGTATGAAGTCGTCGAGATCCTGAAGAAGATCAACGAGCTCGGCACGACCATCATCATCACGACCCACAACAAGGGCGTCGTCGACGCCATCGGGAAGCGCGTGATCACGGTTGATCGCGGGAAGGTCGTCCGCGACGACGCCGGTGGAAAATACTCATTATAGTTGTAGTATGGATGCATCATGAACTGGATGATTTTCAAACGGATGCTCGTCGCCGGCGGGAAGAATTTCACGCGCGGCGGCGCGGTCTCGGCGGCCACCGTGCTCATCATGACGGTAACGCTCGCCATCATCGCTTCCCTAATCTTCCTCTCGGCACTCCTCTCCCACACGCTCGCTACGATCAGCGAGAAAGTCGACGTGTCCGTCTACTTCGTGACTACAGCGAGCGAAGCGAGCATCCTTGCGGTAAAGGATCAGATCGAGAAGCTGCCGCAGGTGGCGAACGTTATTTATACCTCAGCCGATGCCGCTCTCGCGGCCTTCCGCGCCAGGCATGCGACCGACCAGCTGACGCTTCAGGCGTTGAACGAGCTCGGCGGCAATCCGCTCGATGCTTCGCTCGAGGTGCAGGCGAAGGACCCGTCGCAGTACGAGAGCATCGTGAGCTTCCTCGAGGCGTCGCCTGCGCTCTCTTCCGGCGGGACATCCATCGTCGATCGCATCAATTACGCGCAGAACAAAGAGGTCATTGATCGTCTGTCGCTCGCGATCCGCGCGACACGCGAGATCGGTCTCGCCGTCGTCATCCTCTTCGCGATCGCATCGATCCTCATCGCCTTGGCGACCGTGCGGCTCGCCATCTACACCGCCAAAGAAGAAATCTCGGTCATGCGGCTCGTGGGCGCGAGCAATCTGTACATCCAGGGTCCGTTTATCGTGACGGGTATTATCACGGGCGTCATTTCCGCAGTAGTCGTCCTTCTCCTTCTCGGTCCCGCGACGTGGTATGCGGGCGAGAAGACCGTCGGGTGGTTCGGCGGCTTCAACGTCGCGAGCTATTATGCGGACAATTTCGCACTCGTCTTTTCGATACTCATGCTTTCGGGCATCGTGCTCGGCGCGGTCGCCTCGGTGCTCGCTATCCATAGGTATCTGAAGGTGTAGTCCGGTATGGCGAAAGAAGGTCACAAATACATATTCGTGCTCGGTGGCGTCATGAGCGGCGTCGGGAAGGGTGTCGTCGCGAGCTCGGTCGGCCTCCTGCTTCAGCAGAAGGGGTATCCGATCAATCTGGTAAAGATCGACCCCTACCTGAATGTCGATGCGGGCACGATGAATCCGACGGAGCACGGCGAAACGTTCGTGCTCCGGAGCGGACTCGAGACTGACCAGGACATGGGCAATTACGAGCGCTTTCTCGGCCGCGACCTGACGAACGAAGATTATATGACGAGCGGCATGGTGTACCAGTCGGTCATCGCGCGCGAGCGCGCGCTCGAGTACGGCGGCAAATGCGTCGAGGCGATCCCGCACGTGCGCGACGAGATCCTGCACCGCATCGAGTCGGCCGCGGCGTACAACGGCAGCCGCATCTCGGTCATCGAGATCGGCGGTACGATCGGTGACTTCCAGAATGCGCTCTTCATCGAAGCGGCGCGCGTGCTGAAGATGAATCATCCGGAGGATGTGCTTTTCATGATGGTGTCGTATCTGCCGACGCCCGGCACGCTCGGCGAGATGAAGACGAAGCCCACTCAGATGGCGGTGCGCGACCTCAATTCCTACGGCGTGCAGCCGGATTTCATTGTCGCGCGCTCCAAGGAGCCGGTGGACGAGAAGCGCAAAGAGAAGCTCGCGATCTGGTGCAATGTGCGCAAAGACCGCATCATTTCCGCGCCGGACATCAGCAGCATCTACGAAGCGCCGCTTAATTTTGAGAAGGATAAGCTCGGTGACGCGGTGCTCGACGCGCTCCGCCTGCCCGAGAAGAAGAAGGCGTCGCTTACCGCATGGCGGAAGTTCGTGCGCGCGGCGATGGATACGAAAGCGCCGGAAGTTTCGATCGCGGTCGTCGGGAAATATTTCGATACGGGCGACTTCGTGCTCTCCGACGCGTACCTTTCGGTCATCGAGGCGATCAAGTTCTCTGCGGCGAAACTCGGCCGCCGCGCGAAGATTACCTGGATCAATTCTAAAGACCTCGAGAAAGGAGGGTCGAAAGCGACTGCGATGCTCGGGAAATTCGACGGCATCATCGTTCCGGGCGGCTTCGGCGAAAGCGGCATCGAGGGGAAGATCAAAGCGATACAGTTCGCGCGCGAGCAAAAGATTCCGTACTTCGGCCTCTGCTACGGCATGCAGCTCATGGTCATCGAGTATGCGCGAAACGTCTTAGGGCTCAAGGACGCACACACCACCGAGATTAAAAAGAGCGCCGCGCATCCCGTCGTCGACGTGATGTTGGAGCAGAAGAAGCATCTCGCGGCGAACAAGTACGGCGGCACTATGCGCCTCGGCGTGTACCCGGCCTATCTCAAGAAGGGCACGATGGCGCGCGCCGCATACAAGAAGGAGTTGGTGGAAGAGCGTCATCGGCATCGCTATGAGATCAATCCGGCATACGTGGGCCAGCTCGAGGTCGCCGGACTCGTCTTCTCGGGCACTTCTCCCGACGGCGTTTTGATGGAGATTGCCGAGCTTCCGCGCGCGAAGCATCCCTTCATGCTCGGCACGCAGTTCCACCCCGAGCTCCAGGCGCGCCCGCTCGACCCGCATCCTTTGTTTACCGAATTCCTCCGCGCCGCTGTCTCAAATAAAAAAGGGAAATAAAAATTACGAAATCGCACGGATAGCCTCGGTCAAGAGATCGACTTCCTTGAAGAAGTGTGCGCTGCGCGTGTCGCGCGGGCGGGGCAGGTCGACAGCGAGCGTTTTTTCCACGCGGCCCGGATGCGCGCCCATGATGATGATCTGGTCGGAAAGCTCGATGGCGTCCGGGATGAGGTGGTTTACCATCAGGATCGTCATGCTGTACGCGCGCCAGATTTTCAGAAGGTCTGCTTTCAGCGCTTCTGCCGTAATGGTGTCGAGATTTGAAAAAGGCTCGTCCATGATGAGGAGATCGGGAGAGATCGCGAGCGCGCGCGCAAGGCCGACCCGCTGGCGCTGGCCGCCCGAGAGTGCGGCGGGGTAGTGGTGCTCGAGATGCGCGAGGCCGACCTCTTTTAATTTCTCCCGCGCGATGTGCTCGCGTTCGAGGCGCCCCACGCCGTCCATGCGTAGGCCGAAGGCGACATTATCGAGCGCGGTGAGCCACGGGAAAAGCGCATAATTCTGGAACACCATCGCCGGACGGGAAAAGTTTCGTACGATCTCGCCGCTCGTGTGCGGCATGAGGCCGAGGATGACGCGCATGAGGGTCGATTTGCCAGAGCCGGACGGACCGATGATCGATACGAATGAACCGGACGGGACGGAGAATGATACGTCTTTCAATGCGGGAGCCTCTCGCGTGGCGGCGTCGCTGAAGCGGGCGGTCACGCGCGAAAGGACGAGAATCATGGAAGGGGACGTGCTCATATCATTCAGCATAGTGCTTGCTGCTCTCGGCCAAAAGCGGCGCCCAGACGAGACGGTTGACTGTGAACACGATGACGAGGATGGCGAAGGTGCCAGCGATCATAGACTGGCTTATGCCCGAAGCGCTCGCTTCCTTGATGAAGTCGCCGAAGCCGGCGACATTCGTGATTATCTCGGCGCCGATGACCGCTTCCCAGCCGATAGCGATGCCGACGATCGAGCCGGTAAGTATCGCGGGAAAGGAGAGTGGAGCGAGGTAGTAGCTGATGCGTCGGAGCCCTGTCGCGCCGAAGATGGTCGCTGCATCATTCAAATCTTTGTGCGCGCTCTTGATCGCGGTCAGCACGGCGAAGAGAATCGGCCAGATGATGGAGCTCACGGCGAAGAGGATGATCATCTCGCTCGTGAAGCCGAAGAAATAGATGAAAAGAGGGATGAGTGCAAATGAAGGGACATTCTGCAAGACATCGAAAATGGGGAACAGTATGTCGGAGAACGAGCTCCAGCCGACGAGGAGAGCGAGCGCGATGCCGAGCACGAGCGCGATGCCGTACGCCAGTGCGAGGCGATAGGTAGTGTGCAGGACCGCTTCGATGAGCGTCGGCCACGCGACGCCTCCGAAGTAGCCGAACGTCGCGAAAAGAAGTACGACGCTGATGATGCCTGTCATTATGAGCCACGACCGTCGGTGGCGTGCCAGGTGGGCGCGATGCCATGCTCGAGTCTGCGGATGTGCGACACTGCGGATCATGTGCACAGTTTAACGCGCTTTCGACCCATCGTGTGAAATGTGAACATCTGCCGGATGCGATGCTGCGCGGAATGATATAATCAATCGGTCAGATACGAGCAGTTACCAATCATCATCCACCCATCATTATGCGCATTCTTCGAACAGTAGGGATCGTCAGCAGTGCCGCGGCTCTCTTGCTCTCTGCAAGCGTCGCATTCGCTCAGGAGTCGGCAGCGACAAGCGCTACGCAAGAAGGGGATGCGACCGCAGCTGGCGTGCCGCGCCCGGTAGTCGCGCCAGCAGCACAGCAAGAGCTAAAGAAAGAGGTGCAGGATGTGCGCAAGGAGGCGCAAACGCGCGTACAAAATGCGCGTGAAGATGCGAAGAAACTCATGGAGTCGAAGCGTGCAGAAGTAAAGAGCGGCATGGAAGCGAAGCGCGAGGATGCGAAGAAGCTCATGGAGACGAAACGCGAAGAAGCGAAGACGCTCATCGAGAATAAGCGCGAAGAGATGAAGACGCTCATGGAAACGAAACGCGAAGAAGCAAAAACCCGCGTCGAGGAAAAGAAAGTAAAGGCAGAGAAGCGTTTGTCTGATATCAAGGACAAGGCGAAGCAGGAAGCGGCGCAGCGGCTCGCCAAGCAGCTCGAAGAGCTCAACTCGCACTGGACCGATCGCTTTATGGAGACGCTCAATCGCCACAGCGATGTCGTACAGAAGATCCAGGATCGCGCGGCTATCGCTGCGAGCGCCGGGAAGGATGTAGCTTCTACGACTGCGGCGATCGCCTCAGCGAAGACTGCGATCGAGACAGCGCGGACTGCGGTAATCGCGCAGGCTGCGAAGGCCTACGTGCTCGATGCTTCGACGGTCACGACGACCGCTGCGACGACGACCTCGAAGGGTCAGTCAGAGCTCATGAAGAACTTGAAGACGTCATTCCAGACGGTGCACAAGGCACTGTTCAAGGACCTCTTTGCGCTGCGCGACGGCCCGATGACGGAGGTGCGCAAAGCGGTACACAGCGCGTTTCAGACGCTCGGGAAGATTCCCGGAATCGATGAGAAGAACGCGACCTCGACCGCCGCAACGTCGAATCAATAATCTCTAACTGAAAACATCATGGACTTCCAACCGATGAATCAACCGACAGATCAGCCGCTGAATCAGCCTCTATCCCTGGACCAGGGCTCCTCGAATACCGTGTGGTACGTCGCTGGCGGCGCAGCCATCATCATCGCTGCGCTCGTCGTCTGGTACTTCTTCGGCATGACGCCGCCAGTCGCAGATACATCATCTACGGCTATCGAACAGACGCAGATTGTGCCGCCCGCAAACAACACTGTGGGAGATATTTCGGCCGATCTCAATCAGATTCCCGATGACACTGCAGTGCTCAATCAGGACGCTGCCGCTGCCGCACAGGCCGTGCAGGGTCTCTAAGATAGGAAAGGGAGGAAATAAAAAACGCCCTTCTGGGGCGTTTTTT
>CALRDY010000008.1 GCA_943355045.1 Candidatus Nomurabacteria bacterium
GCCGCCTGCGTGCGCCTTATTCATGGACAGAATTGACGAACTCGCACACGCGCTGACCCGACTTCCCGGCATCGGTCCGCGTCAGGGGAAACGATTCGTCTATTACCTCCTCGCCGCGCCCGCCCACGAGCGCGCGAAACTCGCAGAACTCATCGCCTCTCTGGGGAAAGACGTCCGCCAATGCCCTGAGTGTCTGCGCTTTTATAACGGCACGGCGGGAACCGTCTGTAATTATTGTTCCGATACGAAACGCGACGATACGCTTTTGATGCTCGTCGAAAAAGACCAGGACCTCGCCGCAATTGAGCGTGCCGGTACCTACAAGGGCCGCTACTTCGTCCTCGGCGGCGTACTGACCCTTACCGGCAAAGGCGCGATTCGCGAAAAAGAATTGGTGCGGGCGATAGAAGCTCGCCTCAAAAACAATCTGAAAGAAATCGTCCTCGCACTCTCGGCGACGAGCGAAGGCGAGCACACCGCTGACCACATCCGCGAATTGCTCATGCCCTATCGCGATGCCGTAAAGACCTCCGTGCTCGGCCGCGGCCTCGCGACTGGTAGTGAGCTCGAATACTCCGACGCCGAGACCCTCCGCGCTGCGCTCACGAACCGCAAGGAGGCATAATATTTGATATACTTCGGCCATGACAAAAAAGGTCGTGCTTTTTTTCGACAGATTGGAAGACAAGATACGCATCTCGTTGAGCCATCGACCGATCCTCTACGCCATCATCGGCGGCGTCGGCATCGTACTCTTCTGGAAGGGCGTGTGGGAGACGGCAGGATTCTTTCCTCTTTTGCACGGGCCGGGATCAATCATTCTCGGGGCGCTCGTACTCCTCATGACTGGCCTTTTGGTCTCCGTCTTCATCGGCGATAGCATCATCCTCTCAGGCTTCAACCGCGAGAAGAAGCTCGCGGAAAAAACTGAGAGAGAAGTGCGCGATGAAAGAAACGCTGAGGAATGCATCATCGAGCATCTTGAGATTATTGAGGAAAAGCTCGATGGGAAAGAAAAGGTCATAAAATAGGTTTATTGACACAAGCGCTTTTCATTAGTACCATCTTCCCAGATATGTTCGGGCGATTTTGCCTTAAAATTATAAGGAGGGTCCATGGATGCGTTATGGCTGGCGATCAGTATGAGTACTCTTGTAGTTGGTCTCCTCTTCGGCCGAGCCCAGGAGCGAAAAAATGCAATGAAAAGACTGGTCAAACACTACACCAATGGCGCCATTTGGACATGTGAACGGATTTGCGCTCTTAACAGCAAATCCGACAGTCCTCTATTGATTACCCTTGACCGCGGAGGCTGTGAGCGAATCACTATCCGCTGCAATCAAAACTGCGGCATAAAAGTAACCAACTATGTTTTGTTGCGAGTCCGGTCCAGTGATGATGCGGACATCGTGACTGACTGCGAGCCGTTCGGAGACATGCTCATTCCCGTGCTATTCAAACCACATAAGCCAAAGCAAGAAGCCGCATAAGCCTGTCCTTCCCTGTCGAAAACAAAAAGGGCGCTCTCAGTATGAGTGCGCCCTTTTTCTTTTTACAGAAGCGATTACCGCTCCTGCACAAAGGTCAATGCGCGACCCTTGAGCGATGCGCGGCCGGTGCGGCCGATACGATGGACGTAGTCCTCGTACGTCGACGGAAGATCGAAGTTGATGACGTGCGAAACGGCCGGAATGTCGAGACCGCGCGCCGCGACGTCAGTGGCCACGAGCACGCTTACCTTCCCTGCCTTGAAGGCCTCCAAAGCGCGGATGCGGTTACTGTGCGTCTTATTGCCATGAATGCTCTCGGCGTGGATGTGGAGGCGCGAGAGCGCCTTTGCGAGCTTCTCGACGCCGAACTTCGTGCGGCCAAAGACGAGCACGCGGCTGAAGTCGCGGTTCTGGAGCAGCTCGACGAGCACGTCGAACTTATCCTTCCCGCGCGGGATGCGGACGACATCTTGGTCGATGTTCTTAGACGTATCGCGCGTCTTTACCGAGATGACGACCGGACTCGAGAGAAATTCTCCGATGAGCCGCTCGATCTCTTTCGACATTGTCGCCGAGAAGAAGAGCGTATGGCGCTCCTTGTTCATCTTCGCGAGAATCATGCGCATATCGTCGATGAAGCCCATGTCGAGCATGCGGTCAGCCTCGTCGAGAACGACCGTACTGAAGCCGGAGAGATCGAGCGCGCGGCGCTCCATCAAGTCCTTCAAGCGTCCCGGCGTACCGATGACGAATGCTGGCTCGTGACGAAGCTGGGAAATCTGCGGGCCGATATTAGCGCCGCCGACCGCGACCATGCCGCGAAAGCCGAGTCCCTTTGCAAATCCTGCGAGCTCTTTCTCAATCTGCACCGCGAGCTCTCTCGTCGGCGCCATGATGAGGACGCGATCACCCTTCTGCTTCATAACCTTGTCGATGAGCGGGATGAGGAATGCCGCCGTCTTCCCCGTACCGGTCTCGGCGAGACCGACGACGTCCTGTCCGAGGAGCGCATGCGGAATAGCCTTATCCTGGATCGGTGTCGGGAGTTCGTAGCCGCGGCCCTCAATATTTTTCTTGAGGTGCAGGTTAATATCGAAATCGGCGAATTTGTGCTCTGGAACGAACACTGGCTCTTCGGTCGTGACGACCGTCTTGTTCATAAACTTTGAGATCTCAGCCTCGGTCTCGCCGAAGGAGCCGAATCCGCGACCGCGTGCCGGTGCGCGTCCGCCGCCGGAACTTCTGCCGCTACGACCGCCCGAAGGGCGATAGGAGCTGCCCGAGCCGCTACGCTGCGGCGGACGTGACGAATATGAACGCTGCTCACCGCTGTGCGCGCTTCGTGACGGTCCTGAAGGACGGCTGCTCCCTTGGGAGCCGCTGCCCGATGATTGATGATTCCAACGCCCTACTTGCATAATGTTTTGTTGCTAGATAAATAAAGATTACTTTGCTCCCTGCGCTCGCTTCGCAAGAGCAAATGCGGACATTTGTTCTTGACTCGACTCGCTTGGTAGTAAAAATAAAAAGGCACATGCCTTCATTTCAGGTCTTGCTCTCGAATATGAAAAGTTTAAGAAATCGAATCGATCTTCACTTTCAGAAGCGGCTGGCGATGCCCTTTGCGCTTGTAGTAGCGGCTCTTCGGCTTGTACTTCACCACCTCGACTTTCTTACCCAATCCGGCGAGAACGACAGTGCCCTTGACCTCTGCCCCCTTGATAACGGGTGCACCGATGGTCGTGTCCGAGCCGTTGTCGACGAGGAGCACCTCGTTAAAGACAACTGTGTCACCTTTTTTCAAATCCCCTGGGAGCTTCTCAATAGCAATAGTGTCGCCTTTTGAGACGACATACTGCTTCCCACCGGTCTTGATTACGGCCACTTCCATAGTCTGTCCAATGTAGCACTCTTCTATATAAAAGACAAGACTGCGGAACAAGTTCCGCAGTCCTCTAAAAGCAATGTCCACCCACTTTACACTAACCGTGAACGAAACCCCCGTATGTCTTATACTTTTCTTCCCACCCTTCAGTACTGCCGAGTCCGGAATCGTGCACTCGGACGCTTTCCAGTGAATTTTCCCATCTGTCGTCTCAGCGCTCGCAGAAAGGATGATTCTGTTCCGCATGCGCGGCAACAGAATTTTTATATGATAGACGAGACTTTCTATTAGGAACGGAAGGCATATCATAGACATCCGCCCCAGATATTAGTGACTTCGTCCGACACTTGACACAGGACACAATTATTCCCACTCCCATTTCTAACATTTCTAACCTCCCTATTTGATTTAACAATTTTTAAAAAAGCACCTGGTGGTATTAAACACTATCTAATGCTGGTTTGTCAAGTAGTTCGGGTTCGATGCCGATTTTTGATTCATTGATGCGGTAGACATCTATTTATAGGCGTCTTTGCGATGTCTGATCCGGTACACAAGAATCGTACCCTCTTCGAGTTCGAAAAGTACGCGGTAGTCTCCTAACCGCAAACGATACCCGGTAAAAGGTTCTTGAACCTTTCTTGTATTAAACCGATGCCCCAGTGGATCTGATTTAAAATCTCCGTCTAACAATGTATTGACCCTCTTCTGTACATCTCTCGGCAAATGTTTGTATTCTCGCTCAGCGACAGAAGTGAGAACGAGGCGAGCCATGGATTGCTCTATTTTACCCTTACTTGCTCCCAGGGTATAAATTTCTTACCTTTGTTTTCTTTGATGAGTCGGGCAAGTGTGCGCCCAGCCTGCTCGTCTTCCCAGAGCTCCATAAGCTCATTATACGCGTCTGCACTGAGCACGACATAGCTCTCGCCGCCCTTGCGGTCAGAGATGATGAGCGGGCTCTTCCTGGCTCGCGCGAGGTTACGGGCGAGGTCGGCTCGGAAACCGCTTACCCCCAGCGTCTTTGGTACTTTGGCAAAAGCAGTATTCATATTTCTATTGTACACGTACGTGTACAGATTGCAATGTGCTCTATGGATATCGAAAGTGTTATTCCTCGGCCGCTAACGGTCTATCAAGAAGTTCGGGTTCGATGCCGATTTTGGTTTCAGCGATGCGGTAGACGTCTTTGTCTATCTTCCCGAGCTCTTTGTAGTGCCGCCTTGTGTTGTGAAAGTCAGACTTACACACGGGAGTATGAGTATCACCACGGCTCAAGCATGATGGCTTTGAAAGCTTCGCCATGCGAGACCATATATACTTTGAGCAGTTCTCTCGCCTCGTCCTTAAACGAATCTCCGCGGCCAATAATTCCCGACAGCAGGTCGTCAACATCATCAGTAATCGGATCGGATTCCCCTGAAATGATACCGGGTAGACTTGAAAACGGATACCGAATTGCCCACTCCCATGCATCATCAAAATCGGCAGACGCTGCCTTCAACCCACCGGGATACATTTCGAGTACGTTCTTCACAAGAATATAGAACGCGAGGTAGTTAAGATGTGCATCACCCTCAACGACTCGAGCATGATACGCACTCTGAAAGATACTTCCTCGTTCCTTGTATTTTAGATTGTAACACAAGGACATGCTACCTCCGAGCCGCTGCATAAGTTTGGCTGTTCCCCCTTTCCGGATTTCTTGTACTAGCAAATGCATATGATTCGATAAAAGAGTCCATGCAAGTATCCGAACAAGTGGCTCTCTCTCGGGCCATTGCGGAGGACGTTCGAACATCGACAATTCAGATGTCTCTCGATGCCAGTTTGGATCTGAGTGAGTATCATTGAGTATGAAAAGAGATTTAGCATATCGCCAGCGATCATCAAGGTCTCGGACGATATCCATTCCGCGAACTCCCCGCTTCGTAATGTGGATTGTGGATTCTACCGAATATGGCTCGATCCTCATACCACACAGGATACCAACGAATGCCTGTGTAAGGCCTGTGTAAGTCAGACTTACACAGAAAAACTGTGGATAAGAAAATGAAAATATGAGTCTGTGAAAGTCAGACTTACACACTATGCATTAGTCTTCGATCAATGGCTTATCGAGGAGTTCGGGTTCGATGCCGATTTTTGATTCATTGATGCGGTAGACGTCTTTATCTATCTTCCCGAGCTCTTTGTAGCCCGCATTGTAATGACTGACCGAGGTCCCGAGCGAGACGCCGAGCTTTTTATAAAATTGCTCATAGGCGGCCACATGCTTCCCCAGCTCCCCCACCCTCTGTTGTATCTCTACCGCTTTCTCTTCTATCTTCAGCGCCTTTAGGCCCTGCATGACTGTTTGTAAGTATGCGAGAAATGATGTCGGCGAGACGATAATGACCTTGTACTTCCCTGCTGCCCTCTGGATGAGGTTTTCGTCTTCCCCGCCACCGACCTGATTGGTCAGAAGGTCGTAGTAGATGCCTTCAGATGGGATGAACATGAATGCGAAGTCCATCGTACCTTCGTCAGGACGGATGTATTTGGCGGTCTCCGTGATGCGCATCTTAAGATCGTTCACAAATGCCTTCTCAAACGCCGGACGCTCCGCGTCCGGCGCGTGTACGAGACGGTTGTAGTTATCGAGCGAGAACTTAGAATCTATCGGGACGATCTTATCGCTCACGAACACAGCAGCATCGACAATCTCGCCATTCTTAAAGGGGTACTGCATCTGGTACATGCCGGGAGGAAGCACGTTCTTCAGGACGGTCTCGAGATAGTACTCGCCGAGGATGCCGCGCTGCTTCGGATTCTTCAGAATGTCTTGGAGATTCTGCAACTGCTCGGCAAAGCCCTGTGTCTGCCGGCCGATTTCTTTTACCGAGGTTACCTCCTGCGTAATCTCTTTGATGAGCCGTGCGCTCTCAGAAAATTGACGGTGCGAGTTCTCCTGCATCGCGCGGGACGACTCCGATACGCGCGCGTCGAGCGTGCGCCCGAGCTCCTGCATCTGCTGTTGGAGCAGCACCATACTATTACTATCCTCCACGACGGGAGCCTCGCGGCGTCGCAGCATGAAATACAGACCGATGCCCTGAACAAAAACCAGAGCGAGGATGATCAAAACGACAGTAAGAGTACTCATATGTTGAATATAGTATACTACTCGATATGGCTATCCACGAAATAATCAAGCAATCGATCCCCGAGGCGCTCCGTGCGCACGACGAAGTGCGGCTGCGCACCCTCCGCTCGCTCGTAACCGCGATGACCAACGAAGTCGTCGCAAAGAAGCGCAAGCCAAATGAATTCCTGACTGATGACGAAGCTATCGCCGTCGTGAAGCGCGCGGCGAACCAGCGCAAGGACTCCATCGAGCAGTTTGAGAAAGCATCCCGCAACGACCTCGTCGAGCCGGAGAAGGCTGAGCTCACCATCCTTGAGTCCTATCTCCCCACGCTGATGAGTCGCGACGAGATTGTGCCCATCGCAAAAGCGAAGATGACTGAACTCAATATTTCTTCAAAGGCCGACGCCGGCAAATTTACCGGAGCACTCATGAAAGACCTCAAAGGCAAAGCCGACGGCGGCGACGTAAAATCGGTTGTGGACAGCTTGCTTTCTTAACAGAAGTGATGTTTAATTGTGGTCAGACTGTAACCTAACACTTAATGGAGGACTTATGCTAGAAAAATCTAGAGAGGTGCCCAGGAAGGTTCGGGAAGCGTTGTCGAATGGCGACCGTGTCGCTTTGAGTCGAATGGGCCATATAGGCGGAGAGCATGCAGCTGCTCTGAAAACACTCGAGAAAGAAGAGAAGAAGCATCATGTTCTGGAAGCCGCTCTTCAGCAGGCCAGGACAGGCGAAATTTCGCCGGAAGGCGACATCCTTCCGCCAAATCCGGAACTCGTCGCATCTCTCGAAGAGGTACTTAAAGAATAAGCGCGGGAAGCCAACTGGCTCCCGCGCTCGTTTTTTATACTTCCCTCTCTTCCCTTTTTTTGTTATAAAACAAGTACGGCCCTACAGCCTAACGGAGCGAGAGACAAATCCTAATTTGTCCCGAGTGAAGTGACGGCTGTATGGCCTGCGCAGCAGGCCCTATCGTCTAACGGTTAGGACACATCCTTCTCAAGGATGGAATCAGAGTTCGATTCTCTGTAGGGTCATGCGATTCGAAAAACCGCCTTTGGGCGGTTTTTCGTTTACGCATGGCCATTAAGCAACGTTTGGGAAACGTTGCATCAGAGAATCGAATACGGCCTGCGGCCGGGCGTCCATCAGGTATACTTGCCTCATGCGTGCTCATTGCATTCCCGTGCAGAAAATCATCATTAGCATAGCTCTGAGCCTGATCCTCCTCAATTCTTTTTGGCTCCTTGGTATGCCCATGCAGGCAGGATGCCCCTTTATGCCAGGAGAAACCGCGCTATGTACGATGAGCGTCCTTGATCATATCGATCACTGGCAACAGGCCTTCGTCGCGATAGCAGCGGAAGTGCTCGTCCTGATAGCACTGACGATAGTTATTCAAATATTCAAAAAAGATTTTCGTAGAAGATCGGAGCCCCTCCCTGCCCCGCCAAGAAAATGGAGACCATTTTCATTCGCCGCATTTCAAGCATTGTTTTTGGCTGGCATTTTGAATCCGCGAGCGCCGTAACCGCCTGCACGCGTGCACATTATTAAATTAATCAGGCGATTAGCGTATGCAAAACTCGAGAATTAAATCGTTAGCAACTCCTTTGGCGGTGCTCCTCGGTATCATCGGCATGATCGCTGGAGCCGTAGCGCTCAATAGTAATTCGACCGCACTCTCAGGTCGTACAAATCGGGAGATCGCCCTCGCCTGCACCTCGGACATGGCAACGCAATTCCATATCCATCCGCACCTTGCGATTCTTATCAACGGCGAGCAGCAAAGTATTCCCGCCAATATCGGAGTCAAGCCGGCCTGCATGAACGCGCTCCATACGCATGATGCAAGCGGAACGCTGCATGTCGAATCGCCAGAAAAACGCGACTTCACTCTTGCAGACTTCTTCGCAGTCTGGGGACAGACCTTTAGCAAGGATCAAGTGCTTCAGTCAATGGTTGATGAAACGCATCATATTCGAGTAACGATAAACGGCGCAGAGACAGACACCTACGAAAACACAATTCTCCGCGAAAAAGATCAGATCGTCATCAGTTACGAGTAAAACAGGGGGCTGGATTCTCGCCGAAGCCAGTGACAACCGGTGCTACGTTTGAATATAGAAAGCCCCACAAGAATGGGGCTTTCTATATTTTGCATTCCAACTAGTAAGATCCCTAACCAACTGGTACCGAGTGCCCCGTTAAACTCACGCTTTCCTCTTCCACGCTTTCTCCTGCCGGACGAGCCGCGCGGCGTCTGCTGCGTCGGCAAGGAGCGCTTCGACGATACGCTCCGTGCGGATGGACTGGGAACCTTTTACCAAAATTACATCGCCTTCGCGCACGAGGTCGGGCAGCGCGGCGGCGGCAGCGCTCGCCGTATCAAATACCATGACTTCCGTATTCCCTGCCGAGGCGGCAAAGGCTCGCGCGCGAATGCCGACGGCGACAACGAGGTCAGCGGCGGCGCGCGCAAGCGCGCCGATGCGCTCATGCTCCATGACCGAATAGCGGCCGAGTTCGAGCATGTCGCCAAGCACGGCGATGCGCCGCTTCGCGTGCGGGAATGCTTTCAGCGTCGCGAGCGCTTCCTCAGTCGCGGCCGGCGATGCATTGTACGAGTCATCGATGATGACTGAGCCGTTTTTGCCCGCGAGAAGCCGCCCGCGACCGGGCGGCGGATCATAGCTCTCGAGCGCATGCAGCGCTTCGGGGAGCGGTATCAAGAACGCGCGAGCGGCAGCGAGCGCGGCAGCGGCCGGAAGAAGCTGTGTCATGCCGACTGAGCCCTTCACGATGAGACTCCCTTCTTCGCCTTCCACATTCACGTTCGCTCGCATGCCGGCGACTCCTCCTTCAACTTCATAAAAGCCTGCATCACAGACGCGCACCGTGGCACTGTCTGCACAGCCGTACGAGATTATGCGCGCCGATGTGCGCATCGCCATATCGAGCGCATACAGGTCATCGGCGGGAACGATGAGCGGCGCGGCAGCCGGAAGCGCGTATGCGGGAGAAAATTCCTCTTCCCGCACCGCTTCGGGCGAAGTATATGCTTCAACATGTGTCGGAATCTCCGGCAACCGCGTTACTACGACGACATCCGGCGTCGCTATGCGCGCGATCTGCGCAAGGTCGCCGGGCCGATCCGCCCCCACTTCAAGCACAAGCATGTTCGGATAATGATTCGGAAGAATGAGAAGCGCTAAAGAGCTTTTTAAAACTGAGAACCAGGCAAGTGGGTCACGAAACGGATTCTTTACGCCAAGAATAGTAAAAGGCACGCCGAATTCTGTATTGAGATTTTTCTCGCTCTTGCGCACGAAAAAACGCGCGGACAAGACCGCGGCGACCGCGTCCTTCGTCGAGGTCTTCCCTACCGAACCGGTAACCATAACGATGCTCGGACGGTAACGGCGCACCACAAAATGCGCGATAAGCGCGAGTATGGAGGCGACGATTGATCTCAGTATTTTTTTCATCCCGTTAGAAATTATGGTTATTAAAATGAGACGGCATCATGACGAGTGTAACGTTAAGCGTAGGATATTTCTAACGGGATTCATGCTGGGGTGGTGGTCGCGAAGCCCCGATCGGGCGGTACCGCGTAATAGTCGATGAGAAAGTGCACCAGGTCAAGGAAGGTCGTGCCGAGCGTATCCGACGCATACGTGACGTTCTGAGGGTCATTCGTATAGAGCAATATGATGAATCGCGGATTATACGCAGGGAAAAACCCGACAAAAGAATGGAAATACCGGTCTGAGTGATACCCGCCACGGCCGTCGGTCAGCTGCGCCGTGCCGGTCTTCGCCGCGACCGACATGGTGGGAATCTTCGCTTTGCCGTTCTCGAGCTTTTCATCGACGACCGCCGTCATCATCTCCGCCGTCGCACGCGCGGCGGAGGCGGAAAAGACAGGAGTCTTCTGATTCCAGTCGAGCGTCCGTTCTATGCCGGACTTGAGGCGTATCGCGCTCACGAGGTGCGGCTGCACCATCACGCCGCCATTGGCGAGCGCGCCGAGCGCGCGAATCATCTGTACGGGAGTTATCGCGATCCCCTGCCCATACGCCGCGGTGTCGTAGCCGATCTGCTGCGGCTTCGAAAGATTGCCGATGAGCGAACGGCCCTCGCTCGGGAGATCGATGCCGGTCTTCGTCCCGAACAGCGTCGTGAAGTAGGTACGGAATTTTTCCTGACCGAGCTCGGTCGCTATCCACGCCGCGCCGAGATTCAGCGACTGCACGATGATCTGCTTCATCGGAATGACGCCGCGCGCCTTCAAGTCCCAGTTACAGATCTTTGCTGTGTTTACCGTGATGCAGCCGGTATCGGTATAGGTCGTCTCCGGCGTGATGACTCCTGCATCAAGCCCGGCGGTCATCGTGAGCGGCTTCATGATGGAACCGAACTCATGCACATGCTCCACGAGCGGATTCCCGAGCAGCACCGGGTCGACCGTCTGCCGGTTATTCGCGTCATAGGTAGGATAGGTCACGAGCGCCAAAATCTCGCCGGTCGCGGGGTCCATGATGATGCCGCCTGATTCGCGGCTCGAGTACCGCGCATTCACTTTCGCGATATCGTTCTCGAGCCGCGTCTGCACCTCTGGCTCAATCGTCGTCACGATATCGCCCTCGCGCGCATCTTTCGCAGACACAAGTAGGTTGCCGACATTGGAGAAGAGCTCTGCGAAGAAATTCTTGTAGAGCGCATCGCCGGAACGCGACAGCTGGCTGTCGTACGACGCTTCAAGGCCGGTCCGCCCGGCAAGCGTATCGCCTGATCCGTAGGAAACGGTGCCTATCGACTGCGCGGCGAGCGAAGCACCCGGGTAGTACCGCCAGCGCTCGCGTAAAACCTGCACGCCGGGAATGGCCCGACCGGAAAGCTCTTTCCCTTTCTCATCGGAGAGATGACGTGCAACCTCGATGTAGACTCGCGACTTCTTCGCGGCGGCGGCGAGAAATGCGTCATGCGAGATGGCAGAGGGCGCGACGGCAGCTATCGCCGCATATGCGGCTTCCGGATCAGTGAGCGTCTGCGGATTTATCGCGACAAGGAAGCCGGTCGCGAGGGTCGCGGCGGAGATGAGTGTGCTGTCTTTGCGCGTAAGATAGATCGAACCGCGATCGAAGAGGCCGCTGCCGCCGGAAGAAAACTGCCGGTCGGCTTTCTGCGCGTACTCTTCGCCATGCACGATCTGTATGAAATAGAGCCGTACGAGGATGACGACCGCAGCGCACACGATGAGCGAGAGGATGAGACGGATACGTGAACGAAACTGTGCGCGCATCCCGTTAGAAATAGAACACGAACGCACTCATCGCGTCGTATCCCACTCGGCTAATGCTGGTAATAGTTTTTGTCATAACATCTTGGATGCACAGTGTTCGTGATTTCTAACGGGACGCATGGATCTCCCTGTTAGCGCAGCGCAGTGGAGCTCTTTGCCGGTACGAACACCTTCGCGCGCGGCGCCGCGTACCCCGCGGCGGCATAATCCGTCTTCGTGATGTGCGCCATCGTCGCGAGATACTGCTGCTCGAGTACCGCTACCGCGGTCCCGTTATTCCTGACCGATTGGGAAAACTCGACCGTCAGGGCCGCATAGCTCATCACGACAGCGATGAGCCCGATGTAGGTAACCGCGAGGATCGCAATCGCACCGAAACACAGCGCCGTCGCCGAATATGGGAGACGATGGGCAAGATTACGCATAGGAAAGCATGGAGGCTGAAACACCGACAGACTCCGTAGCGACGGCGGCCCGCTCGAACACTCGCAGCTTCGCGCTGCGCGCGCGGCGGTTCGCAAGGATCTCTTCGCGGGTCGGCACGATAGGCTTCCGAGGATTCATCATGCCGAGACCCGTCTCTGCCGCATCGCGCAAGATACCCTTCACGATACGGTCCTCGATGCTGTGGAACGAAATGATTGCCAATCTCCCGCCGGGAGCGAGCGCGGAGAGCGCGGCCGCGAGCCCTTCGCGCATCGCGCCGATTTCGTCGTTTGCCGCGATACGAAGCGCCTGAAAGGTCTTGGTCGCAGGATTGATCTTCCGGTCATGATACTGGCGCGGCGTTCCAGCTTTGATGGCCGCGACGAGCGCACCGGTCGTGAGGATGCGCTCTTTCGAGCGGGCAGCGACGATCGCGCGCGCGATGCCGCGCGCGAAGCGCTCTTCGCCGTAGGTAAAGATGATGTCGGAAAGTTCCTCTTCCGTAGCGGTATTCACGATGTCAGCCGCCGTCTCGCCGTTCTCGCCATAGGTCATGAGGAGCGGTTCGTCGTTTTGAAACGAGAAGCCGCGCGGCGCAGCAATCTGGAACCCACTCCAGCCGAGATCGAAAAGCATCTTGTCGACTTGGCCGATGCCGAGCCGTTCGAGGACACGCGCAAGATTACGGAAATTGTCATTGACCAGATGCGCGACCGGGCGCTCGGTCCGGCGGTCGAGCGCGTACGCCGCACGAGCGCGCTCGACCGCCGCCGCGTCGGC
>CALRDY010000009.1 GCA_943355045.1 Candidatus Nomurabacteria bacterium
AGACGCGTTCTGAGGTCGCGGAGATAGTGAAGCAGAAAGGCGAAGCGGCCGCGTATGAAGCGGGCGTCATCGGGCTCGACCCGAAGCTGACTGCCCTTCTTGGGCGGCTTCACTTCCGCACGAGCTACGGACAGAACGTGCTTACACACTCCATCGAGATGGCGCATATCGCCGGGATGCTCGCGGCAGAGCTCGGTGCTGACGTCGCGGTCGCGCGCGCAGGTGCACTTCTGCACGACATCGGCAAAGCGGTCGATCATGAAGTGCAGGGTACGCACGTGGAGATCGGCCGCAGGATCCTTGAGAAATTCGGCGCCGATAAGCGCATCGTCCAGGCGATGCAGGCGCACCACGAGGAGTATCCGTATGAAACGCCCGAGTCAGTCATCGTGCAGGTGGCTGACGCTGTCTCAGGCGGACGCCCGGGCGCGCGCCGCGACACGGTCGATCGCTATCTCGAACGTCTTGGCGACCTTGAGCGCCTTGCAGGCACGTTTGAAGGTGTTGAGAAAGTCTATGCGATAGCCGCCGGCCGCGAGATCCGCGTCTTCGTGAACCCGGGAAAGATTTCCGACATCGCGATGCACACGCTCGCACGCGACATCGCGAAACGCATCCAGGACGAATTGAAATATCCCGGCGAAATCAAGGTCAACATCATCCGCGAAAACCGCGTCGTCGAATTTGCGCGCTAGAAGTAGTGATTTCGCACTGTCCCCTCGGACTTGGCAAGCCCTATTGCGCAATACGGCGCATTTCCTATACTTTCTTCATACCCACCCCCGAGACAGGTCGTGGGATTAGCAGCTAGCAGATATTCATGAATAAAGCAGACATAGTCGACAAGGTGCACGGGGTTCTCGGATCGACGAAGGCCGATGCTGAGCGCGCTGTCGAGACCGTTATCGATTCAATCGTTTCCAGCCTTAAGTCGGGGGATGAAGTGTCGATCGCAGGTCTCGGTATTTTCGCGACGAAGGCACGTCCTGCGCGCCAGGGCCGCAATCCTCGTACGGGCGAGACGATTCATATCGCAGCTTCTCGCACCGCGAAGTTCCGCGCCGCAAAGGCATTGAAGGACGCAGTAAAGTAACCTCTCTTTTTTAGAGGAAACACAACGCGGCGCCGGAGGCGCCGCGTTGTGTTTGTCTCAAAACCCTGTCGTTTGTGCGGGACGGGAGAATCGAACTCCCACTAGAAGGTTGGAAACCTTCTGTTCTACCATTAAACTAGTCCCGCTTCAGAAACGAGAATACCAGGAAACGCTGTTCTCGCGAAGGGCTCCATCCTCGCTGTCTTTCAAAACGAAAGTGCGTTAGCGTATGTCTATGAATCGCTCGACCTCTTATCTCGGCATTATCGCCGCACTCGCGGCCGTCCTTTTTATTGCAATGCTTTCTGATGCGCCGCCCACCTCGCAGGAGTCGCCTGTCTCCACGACCACTCCTATCATCGTCGTGAGTGCGCCGGAGATCGTTTCTCAGCCGAAGCTTGAAGCAGCGACAACCTCGCCTGCTCTCCTGCCCGCCGTTCCTCGCGCAGAAAAGCCGGTAGTGCCGAAAGCACCCGTGCCTGCTCCTGCCCAGCCTGTTGCGCCGGTAGTGGTGCAATTAATCCCGACAGAAGTCTTGTTCGATGCTTCCGCGCTCGCGCTGCGCGACGCGCTTGTAAATATCATCTGCTACGCTCCGCCAGGCAGCCGCCTGCGCTCGATAAGCGGCAGCGGCGTCTTCATCGACTCGAAAGGCATCATCCTGACGAATGCGCACGTCGCGCAATCTTTCCTTCTTGCTGATCGCCGCGTTTCCTGTGTCATCCGTTCCGGCAGTCCGGCGAGAGACAAGTACGAGGCTGCGCTCATCTACATCTCGCCGTCGTGGATCAGGGCGAATGCGACCGCCCTTACTCAGGACTCGCCGAGCGGGAACGGCGAATACGACTTTGCCCTTCTTGCGGTCACGAAGAGCGCGACAAGCGCGCCGCTCCCGACCAGGTTCCCTTCTGTGCCGCTCGCACAGACGCCTTCCCCGTCCGGCACTCCGGTCATCATCGCTTCCTACGGCGCGCAATTCCTCGAATCGGATCAGATACAGTCATCGCTCTTCCCTACGGTCGTCTTCGGCACGATAAAGAAGATATATACATTCGCGACGAATACCATCGATGTATTCTCTCTCGGCGGCTCGGCTGCCGCGCAAGAAGGCTCTTCAGGTGGAGGCGTTGCCGATATGGCAGGTACGCTCATCGGCACCATCACGACGAGTACTGTGACCGGCACGACCGATACGCGCTCTCTGTCTGCCATCACTGCTTCGTACATTCGCGCCGAGTATGCGAGCGAGATGGGGAGCGCGCTCGACCTCCTTCTCGCTGAACCGATAGCATCCTCCGTCGCTGACTTTGCGCCACAAATACCGATACTTGAGGCGATCCTGGCTGCTCACATACCTTAATAATCATCGGGCCGCCGAGAATTGAACTCGGTCTGTCTGCTCCCAAAGCAGATGTACTACCGGCATACTCCGGCCCGTTGTTTGCATCGTAACAGATTCAGACGATTTGCGGCAGGTAGCGGACTTTCGCCATGCCATCCCTGCGCCGCAGCCACACGAGACAGCCGTCCACCTGCCAATCCCCTCCCCACTCCTTCTCAAGGACATACCACTCCCCTGTCCGCGCGACCTTCCGTATCTTTGCCTCGTGGAGATTCAGTGACGGGTCATAGCCGTCCCCGGTGTCGTCCTCGTGCGGGAACTCATCCGCGAGAATCGTCTTTACTTCAACGAAATGCAGCGTATCTTCTTTCTTCGCGATTATATCGAGCTCGCCAGTCTTGCGTACAACATTGCGATCGCGGATAGAGAAACCGTGCCGCTTCAGATACTCGGCCGCAACGTTTTCCCCGAGCGCACCGACCTCTTTTCGAGTCTTAGAAGAAATATCCACGGCTTTTAGAAATACGGCTCATTTGCTAAGTATACTGTAGGACCAGGTAAAAATTCGCCCAAGGAACAAGTGTCCTTTATCCCCAGTGTGCACAGGTTTATCCACTTTCGACACAGAACGAAAAGACATGCAAAAACGGCTCAATCGAGCCGTTTTTGCATGTTCTCGGTGCGTGTAAGTAGGCTTGCCCGCTTTCGCTCTCTCGGAAAATATGAAGGAAGACTCTCATATTTTCGCTCGTTCGCTGTGCGGGTAGGGAGAACCCCGATTACAGTTTCGGCTACGGATAATTTTCTCGCCGTCGCTCGAAAATTTCCTCGGCCCCGCCTCGCGGTTTCTCTTGCTGGCGAAACATCGCTCTGGCTTTCGATTCTCCCTACCCGTCCTATCCTCGTTACACTCGTCTGGTGCGGGTAGGGAGAATCGAACTCCCATCATCTGATTGGCAACCAGATGTTCTACCATTGAACCATACCCGCTCACTTGGATATATTCTCATAATATCCCCTGCCGAGCAATTCTTCAGGGAGGAGTTTTACCCACTCTAGGATCTTTTGTTTGAAATAGGTGCTTGAGACGGTTACCGTACAGACACCCCATCCAAGCCGGCGTGTCGCATGGCGCCCCTCTATCACGACGCTTTTTGTGAAGTTCTCCCAGGGCAGTCCGCTTACTTTCGACCAGTATGCTCGGATAGTTTTCTCTTCCAAATCGGGATATATAAGCACATATGCCTTGATTTTTTCGACAGGAATGCGGCATGACCGGATAAGGAATTGCACGTAGAACTTGATCATTTTCGCGTCACTATTCGTGACTATTACCCCCACCTTGGGATTTTTCGTGCCTTCTCCCCAATAGAGCATGATGCCGGAGATGAATACTGGATCGTATTTAAGCAATTCGAATTCTTTCTGGGCCTCCTCGCGGGCTGCTTCATATGCTTGAGCGAGACGTTGGCCACGAGTCTTATTCAAGCCCATGAGCCGCACCGTGTTTCCTTCCTTAGCCGAGGTGGTAAGGCGTTTCCGAATCTCTTCAGACCATCCTTTTTTAGTAAACCAATCAGAAAGCGTGCTACGAGGGATGCAAAGCATCTGGTGGATTTCGTTGTAGCTTTTTCCTGCTCGTCGCAGATTTGCAGCAGTTTCCTTATCTTTTCGCATCTTACAATCATATCAGACGCGAGTTCGGAAACAGGAGTTGTTCGCTTTTCTAGTGGTGCCCCGACCAGGACCGCGATTACGCTTTTCGATCCTTACAGGATCGGTACGCCTTGCGGATTTTCTGTTCGCTTCGCTCCATAAAATGCTCGCAAGGTCTTCGAATCCTGGTCGCACGTCTCCCAGACGTGCTTCGGGGTACGTCCTCGCTAGCTCGGCTGTGCCCCGACCAGGATTCGAACCTGGAACGACTGCTTCGAAGGCAGTAATGATATCCATTTCACCATCGGGGCGCGTACGTTTATAGTACGGCACTGTGCTACGATTTGGAAATGCTGCATCGCATTCCAAGCGAAGTCTCATTAGTCTCAAATGGTCTGCGGAAAGCGGGATTCGAGCCATATCTCGTCGGCGGATGCGTGCGCGATCTCATCATTGGGCGCGAGCCAAAGGATTGGGACATTACGACGAATGCAACACCGACGCAGATCCAGGCTATATTTCCTGACTCTTTTTATGAAAATGACTACGGGACCGTCGGCGTGAAGACTGGTTCTGAGGATCCGCGCCTCGCTATCGTTGAGATAACCCCCTACCGCACCGAATCTGCGTATTCTGACAAGCGCCGCCCGGACAAAGTAGAGTTTGGTACTTCCCTGCTTGAAGATCTCGCCCGCCGCGACTTTACCATCAATGCCATCGCGCTCGACGACGCTCAAGGACATCTGGTTGACCCGTACGACGGTCAAAAGGACATAAAGGACAAAGTGGTGCGGGCGGTTGGTAACGCCTCTGAGCGCTTCAATGAGGACGCTCTGCGCATGCTTCGTGCCGTTCGCTTAATCGCCGAGCTCGGTTTCGGCATAGATAGCAATACAGCATCGGCGATAAACGAAAATAGCAAGCATTTAAGCCATGTTTCACGTGAAAGGGTTCGGGATGAGCTCGTAAGAATACTGAATTCGAGTCAGCCGATGAATGCCCTTGTCCTTGCGCAGCAGCTCGGTATTCTCGAATTCATCGTCCCGGATCTCATTCGCGGTATCGGCGTCGAGCAGAATCAGGCTCACTCGTATGATGTCTTTGGGCACAATCTACGCACGATGCAGCATGCGGCTGATAAGGAGTGGGGTTTTGATATTCGTCTCGCGGGTCTCTATCACGACATTTCAAAGCCGGAGACTCGCCGCTGGGTTGAAGAAAAGAAGGACTGGAGCTTCCACGGGCATGAAGTTGTTGGTTCACGTGTAACAAAAAAAGCCCTTGAAGACCTCCATTTCCCGCGCGAAACGATAGATAAAGTCGTTAAATTGGTGCGTTGGCACATGTTCTTCTCTGACCCAGAACAGATTACCCTCTCTGCAGTACGTAGGATGATCAAGAACGTCGGCGAGGAGAATATAGTGGACTTGCTCAATCTGCGCATCTGCGACCGCATAGGGACCGGCAGGCCGAAGGAGCAGCCTTTTCGTTTCCGGAAATACAAAGCGATGGTTGATCAGGCGCTTCGCGACCCTATTTCAGTAGCAATGCTAAAAACAGACGGGAAGCACATCATGGAAATGTTCCACGTGAACCCAGGACCGAAGCTCGGATGGACGCTGAACGCGCTTCTTGAGGAAATACTTGATGATTCCGCTAAGAATACCGAAGAATATCTCGATAAACGAACCGAAGAGCTTCTCAAAATGCCTGAAGATGAGCTACGGAAGCTTGGAGAATCTGGAAAAAAGAAGAGGGAAGCAGCTGAAGATGAGGAAATAAAGCATATAATGGAGAAACACCACGTCTGTTGATGCTCGGTAACCTTGTCGATAACAAGGTTCCACGTGAACCGCTTTCACGTGGAACCTTCTGGAAGGTTAAACCTTCCAGAGATTTTGATTACTAAAAACAAAAAAGCCACCCTGAGTGGTGGCCGGAGACAAAAAGGAGCTGGGGCATTGATGGGGCCTCCGACCCGAGAATGAGGGTAGCTTTTTATACGCATACTGGCGCTTTCACGTGGAACACCTTACCGAATGGCTTGTGTTGCGGATTCGCCGCAGCGTGGGCAGGGTACCTAATTAGGCGCATTGATGCCGATAACTGATATTGGACAGAGCTAGAAAGAACTTCTCGTCTTTTGCTATACTATTCTAGTAAAGGACAATGTAAAGGACATACCTGTGGACAACGTGTCCTTTAGATAGTTATAGAAAGAGGGCAGTGGTCCTAGGTCGCGATAGTAATCGCGACCGGACAATGGTCGGAACCATAAATCTCAGAGTGTATCTCTGCTTTCTTGATACTCTTCATGAATTCGTTTGCGACGAAAAAATAGTCGAGACGCCAGCCGACATTCCGGTCGCGAGATCGAGTCTTCATATCCCAGTATGTATACGCTTCTTTCATGTTTGGATGGAAGTGGCGGAATGAGTCGATGTATCCGGCGTTTATGACTTCGTCGATCCATGCGCGCTCTTCGGGCAAAAAGCCAGTATTTCCCTCGTTTTCTTTCGGTCGTGCGAGGTCAATCGCTTCATGAGCGGTGTTCACATCCCCGCAGAAGATGACAGGCTTTTGCTTACGAAGTTTCTCTATAAATGAAAGAAAAGCGTCATAAAAGCGTAGTTTGTAGTCGAGTCGCTCGGGACCTTGTCCGCCGTTGGGAAAGTAGGCGTTAATAAGCCAGAAATTCTCGTATTCTGCGCCGATAAATCGGCCTTCCTGGTCGAATTCTTTTATCCCCATGCCGTAGATGACTTTCAGAGGCTCGATTTTTGAGTAGATGGCGACGCCGCTATAGCCTTTACGAACTTGGCAGGAAGAGAAGAATGATGAGAATCCGGCAGGGGAGAGCATCGCTTCCGAGACTTGCTCAGGGTTCGCCTTGGTCTCTTGCAGACAAAAGATGTCGGGCTTCGTACCTTTCAAAAAAGATTCCCAGTAGCCGTCCTTGGCGAGCGAGCGTAGGCCGTTTACATTCCACGAGACTATTCTCATGGGCTTATTGTATACCAGATGGCCCCGAGTTTATGCGCGGCTTTTGCCGTGGAATTTTTTATGGACCCCGGTACCACAAGCATCAGAATGCTTGGCTACGGGGCAGGTTTCGCTTATTCCCTGGAGCGAGAATGGTATTTGCGATGAATTTCTCGTAAATGGCTGTCCGTTATGTGCGTATAGATCTGGGTAGTATTGATGGAAGCGTGGCCGAGGAGCTGCTGGACGGAGCGTATGTCGGCGCCGTTGTTGAGGAGGTCCGTGGCGAAGACGTGTCGGAGGATATGCGGCGAGACCTTTTTCGTGATGCCGGCCTTTCTGGCGCAGGTCTCGATGAGGCGCTCGACGGAACGAGGCGTGAGGCGCGCAGGGATTGCTTTCCCGCGCGGAACATTTACGAAAAGCGCTTCCGCCATGTCCTTGCGGGCCTTTAAATATGCCGCGACAGCGTTTTTGGCAGTGGGGGAGAGGAACACGACGCGGACTTTGTCACCTTTGCCCCGCACCGAGAAGGAGTCTTGGGTCAGGTCGAGATCGGTGTCGAGCGCGCAGAGTTCGGATACGCGCAGTCCGGTAGAAAAGAGGAGTTCGAGTATCGCGGTGTCGCGCAGATTTTTCTCTTCGGTGCCATGGGCGGCTTGCATGAGGCGCGCGAGCTCGGCAGGAGTGATGAGATCGAGCTGGCGCTCGGGAAGCTTCGCGAGCTCAATCTTCTCCGGAGAAATGGCGGCGATGTCGCGTTTCCTGAGGAATTTGAGGAAGGCGCGCAGCGCAATCATGTAGTAATTCTGGGTGCGACGCTTCATGGACCCGGCAGCCGTACCCGGCTGCCGGTTGAGCCAGAGACGGAATTCGCGGACATTCTGCTCGCTAATGTCGCCCACGTCCCGTATGTGCATCTGAGAAAAATAGCGGGAGAGGTAGTGATCGTAATTTTCAATGGTTTTGACCGCCCGACCGCGTTCGATTTCGATATATTCAAGGAATTGTCGTTTTGCCGCCTCAGCGTTCATGGGGAAAGTGTAGCATCATGCGTCGGCTGGGCGGGGGAAAGGGGAGGTTTTGTGATTACACGGCACTTGCATAAATAATCAAGGCGTGGTAGGGTAGGGTTCTCCATGCTTACGACAAAGAAAAAGGCGGCAGTCATCAAAAATACTGCCCGGCACGATACTGACACCGGCTCGCCGGATGTGCAGGTCGCGCTTCTTTCGGGGCAGATCGACGAGCTTGCGAAGCATCTCAAGAAGAACCCGAAGGATTTTCATTCTCGCCGCGGACTTCTCCAGATGGTCGCCGACCGTCGCAATCATCTCCGCTATCTCGAGACGAACAACAAACGTCATTACAACGCGCTTATCAAGAAACTTGGCCTGAAGAAGTAGGTTGGAGTTCGTAGGGGGTAGGGAGTAGTATGGAAGCAGCGGCTACGCCGCGGAATTTTTAATAACCTTTCGGGAGTCGTTTTTTACTACAAGCTACTCCCGACAAACAATTCACTTTTATGGCAGTTATCAAACATCCAGCACAGCGCGTCGGAGTATTCATCGATACGCAGAATCTCTATCACAGCGCAAAGCATCTCTACAAAGCGCGCGTTAACTTCGGCAAGATCCTCGAAGAGGCCGTGGGTGGCCGCATTCTCGTGCGCGCGATCGCCTACGTCATCTCGACGGAGGGCGGCGAGGAGAAGAATTTCTTCGAGGCGCTTACCAAGATGGGTATCGAGACGAAGATGAAGGATCTTCAGATCTTCGCGGACGGCGCAAAGAAGGCGGACTGGGACGTCGGCCTCGCAATCGACGCGGTCAAACTCGCTCCGAAGCTCGACACGGTCGTGCTCGTTACTGGCGACGGCGACTTCATTCCGCTCATCCAGTATCTCGATATGAACGAGGGATGCCAGGTAGAGGTCATCTCTTTCGGAAAATCTTCTTCGGCGAAACTCAAGGAAGCGGCGCATGCCTTTACCGATATGTGCGACGATCCTCGCAAGTTCACGATTACCTCACGGGCATAACTCGCGGCGCATGCCGCCCGATACGTTACTATAGGTAGCGATGGATGCGAATGCGACAGGAGGAAGCGCTATGTCCGGCAAGGGTCCGCCGGAGAAGCGTATCCGTACGTTCGCGAGCGATATGGAAATCTTGAAAAAGGGCGGCACGCCGATTCGCGCGTCGCTTGCGGCCATGCGCCCAGAACCGCCGGCATCGATTCCTAAGTCGATACGGGAGGTAAGCGCAATCGCGCAGAATGCCGCGCCAGATACCGGATCGCCGGAGAAATTTATCCGCACGTTCTCTCTCGATACCGAGACGCTGAAAGAGGGCGGCACTCCCGATCTTGTGCCGCTCGCAAGTGCGCGTCCCGAACCGATCGTCCCGACTCCTGTCCCGGCACTGTCTCCCGAGATGGTCAGAGCGATGCCGATCAAGACCTACGCCGATGATTTCTCTCAGCGGATGAAGGATACGCACGCTTCGCGGGCGACGGTGCTTGCGGCCGAACAGGATTCGGCGACCGGAGCGCCGCAGGCAGAACCGCAAAAATCGTCGCGCGGAAATCTTTTCTATGTTATCGCCGGCATCGTGCTCTTTAGTGCGGGCGGGGTCGGCGCGTACTTCGCCTATACACAATACTTGGTCACGATACAGCCGATCATTCTCGCGCCGAGCATCTCGGCGCCTATATTCGTCGACCAGCGCGAGCAGATTTCCGGTACCGGGAAGGATCTTTTCAAGACGATTACGCAGTCGGTAAGTCGCCCGCTCGCGGCGGGTGCCGTCCGGTTCATCCATTTCGCGCCTTCAGCGGCTGCTTCTGAGAGTGTCTTTTCCGCATTGCGCATGCCGGCACCCGGCATCTTGCTGCGTAATGTGCATGCCGAGGGCAGCATGGCGGGCATCGTGAATGTGGGCGGCGCTCAGACTCCTTTTTTCATACTTTCCGTCGTCTCATATAGCGATACGTTCTCCGGCATGTTGCAATGGGAACCTCTGATGCAGCGCGACCTCGAGCCGCTTTTCCCGCTCTACCCGACACTGACCACGACTGTCTCATCGGCGACATCGACTGTCGCGACCTCGACGCCGAAGACGAAAACGAAGGCGGCGAGCACCCCGATTGTCGCACCTGTTCCGAGTCCGAAACCGGCATTTTCCGACGAAGTCATAGCGAATCATGACGTACGCGTCTATCGCGATGCTGCCGGTAGGAGCATCTTTCTCTATGGCTACTGGAATCAGACGACGCTCGTCATCGCCCGCGACCCGGCGGCGTTCGCGGAACTGCTGCAGCGGCTTGCAACCTCACGCACCAATTAATCTGTTAGTATTCCTGCATGAATCCCGAACAATATAAAACAAAGCTTGAAGCGGAGAAGGCGAAGCTAGAGTGAGATGGGGAGCGTCGGCCGCAAGAATCCGAGCGTTCCCGATGACTGGGAACCGGTGCCGTCGGAGACGGGTACGGAAGCTGATCTCGCCGATCAGGCCGATGTCGTCATGAGCCGCGAGAGCAATATCGCGATACTGTCCGATCTCGAAGCTCGGTATGACACCGTGCTCGCTGCGCTCGCACGGATCGAGAAAAAGACGTTCGGGAAATGCGAAGTCTGCGGCAAAGAGATAGAGGAGGCTCGTCTTGGGGCCAATCCGACCGCCACCACGTGCATCGCACATCTATAATGCGTCATGGCTGCGACACGGCCGAAACCAGACTCGGTTCGCGCACCAGCTCATTCTTCGTTGCCGAAACTCGGCTATGCGAAGACGCTCGCCGCGCAGCCGGTCGGCTCAGGCGCAGAGATAGTCACGGTCGAGGCGGATCTCACGCGCGGCCTGCACGCGTTCTCGATTGTCGGCCTCGCCGATAAAGCGGTCGAAGAAGCGCGCGACCGGGTCAGCGCCGCGATACGCCATTCCGGATACAAGCCGCCCAAGCAGCAGAATAAGCGCATCGTCCTCTCGCTCTCTCCTGCGGATTTAAAGAAAGAAGGTTCGCATTACGACCTCGCGCTTGCGATCGCATATCTCATTGCCGCCGGCGACCTCGTGCCTCCTGAAGGAGAGGTGTTGCTTATCGGAGAGCTCGCGCTCGATGGCACGCTGCGCGCGGTAAAGGGCGTCCTGCCGCAGGTGCTCGCCGCCAAGCGGCGCGGCATCAAGAGTATTTTCGTACCGCCGGGGACCTCCCGCGAGGCGTTGCTCGCCGAAGGTCTCTTTGTGTACGCGCCGAAATCGCTCGCGGAACTTCTGCAGCATTTTAAAAATGAGAAGCCGCTCCCGCGGCTCGTGCGCGACCGTCGCATAGAGTCGCCGCCGCCCGCACTCGACCTTTCGGATGTGAAAGGGCAGGAGAGCGCTAAACGCGCGCTCGAGATCGCCGCCGCAGGTCGGCACAACATCGTTTTCTATGGCCCGCCCGGCACCGGCAAGACGATGCTCGCCCGCGCGCTCGCCGGCATCCTTCCGCCTTTGACCGACGACGAAATGCTCGAAGTGACCGCGATACATTCCACCGCAGGGCTTTTGCGGGACGGGGAGGCGGTGTATTGGCCACCGTTCCGTGCGCCGCACCACTCGATATCACATGTCGCTATCGTAGGCGGAGGCACGTTCCCGAAAGCTGGGGAAGTGACGCTCGCGCATAAAGGCGTTTTATTCTTGGATGAATTCCCCGAATTCGAGTCGCGTTCGCTCGAGGCGCTCCGGCAGCCGCTCGAAGATCGTATCGTCACCGTTTCGAGAGCGCGCGCGAGCGTGACGTTTCCTGCCGACTGCATGATCGTCGCAGCGATGAATCCGGCGGACACGCTCTCTGCGGACTCGCGCGTAGCGCTGCGCGCCGCCGCGAAACAGGCGCGCCGCATCTCGCGGCCGATCGTCGACCGTCTCGATCTCTGGATCGAGGTGCCGCTTATCTCGCACGATACGCTCTCGAAGCTTTCGCAGGGCGAACCGTCGGAAGACGTGCGTAAGCGCGTCGTTGCCGCGCGCTCTCGTGCCGAGAAGCGCACTGGCAAAAAAGGCTCGACAAATGCCGCGCTCACGGGCCGGGAGCTTGATGAAAAAAGCGATTTTACCGCCGCCGCGAAAGAAACTCTGACAAGCGCCGCCGCCCGTTTAAACCTCTCTCCGCGCAGCTACCACCGCACGATGCGCGTCGCGCGCACCATCGCCGACCTCGCGGGCGCTGATACCGTCATTCCGGCACACGTCCACGAAGCGCTCCAATACCGCCCGCGCGGACTATTCGGATTCGAATGATCAAAGAAAGTAGCGCGGCGCC
>CALRDY010000010.1 GCA_943355045.1 Candidatus Nomurabacteria bacterium
GGGCGCGCTTGCGGGTGTTACCGGTCCGCTCACGTCGATCGCCGGGAATCCGTTGTACGCGGACATCACACTTGAGACGAACGGTTCAGTCTCGGTCCCGTTGGTTCCCGGGCATACGGCATTTGCGTACGTTATCGAAGGTGCGCTCGGCGCCGAGATTTTTAACGAGCGAAGCGACTATAAAAATCCAAGTGGGGTTGTGTACTCACAAGTCCCTGTGGACGCCACCGAGCCCACGTACTTTGCGCCCGGCACCATTTTGCTTTTCGAGAGGGAGGGCAACGAAGTCGTACTGCGCGCGCCCGCTGCGGGCGCGCGCTTCCTGCTCATCAGCGGCGCGCCGCTTGGCGAACCGATCGCGTGGCACGGCCCGATCGTAATGAACACCGATGAAGAATTGAGCGAAGCCTTTCGTGATCTGAACGAAGGAAATTTCATCCGCACGCATCAGTAGGTGGTAATTACGCGTTTGTTTTTTGAGCAGAGCAGGTATGATGGGGGGACGCATGAAAAAAAATAAGTTTCAAGAAGAGCTGATAGAGATTTTCGAAGTGCCGGCTGAAGTATTGGAAGAAAGCGTCATTTTCATAGAGAAGGAAGAAAAAGTTCTCATCAGCAAGCGGCCGTTTAAGCTTGCGGAAGAGTACTGGGACACGCTCGGTCCCGGACTCACGACCGGCGCTGCTGACGACGATCCTTCCGGCATCGCTACCTACTCGCAAGCGGGCGCCAAGTACGGCCTGCAGCTCATCTGGCTTTCGCTCTTTACCTATCCCTTCATGGCGACGGTGCAGGAGATGTGCGCGCGCATCGGCATCGTCTCGGGCCAGGGACTTGCGGCAAATATCCGGCGCGAGTATTCGCTCAGTGTGCTCTACGTGGTTACCGCGCTCCTCTTCCTTGCGAATGTGCTCAATATCGCGGCCGACCTCGGTGCGATGGCGGCGGCATCGCGCCTGCTTTTCCCGAGCATCGGACTGGAATTGTTCGTCGTCCTCTTTGCCGGCGTCAGTCTCATTCTCCAGATATTCACGACGTACGCGCGTTACGCGAAATACTTGAAGTACCTGGCGCTCGCGCTGTTCTCGTATGTCGCCGTCGCATTTGCCGTGCATCTCGATTGGAGCGATGTGCTCTTCCATACCTTCGTCCCGTCGCTCACGTTCTCCAAAGATCAGATATTCCTCATCTGCGCGATTCTCGGAACCACGATTTCTCCGTACCTCTTCTTCTGGCAGACGTCGCAGGAGGTCGAAGAAAAGATATTGAGAGGTGAAGCGACTATTGAAGCGCGTCGCGAACAGGTAAGTCCGGAGTCCGTGCGGCGCATGCGGACCGATGTGTGGAGCGGAATGTTCTTCTCGAATCTCATCACGTTCTTCATCTTCGCCGCCTGCGCCGGCACCCTGTACGCAAACGGCATAACTGATATCGCGACCGCGGATCAGGCGGCCTCGGCGCTCAAGCCGTTCGGAGAATTCGCCTACCTGCTCTTCGCCATCGGCATCGTCGGGACGGGACTCCTCGCCGTGCCGGTGCTTGCGGGCTCGACTGCCTATGCGCTCTCCGAAAGTTTCGGATGGAAGCATGGCCTCTATCTTAAATTGAAACAAGCGCATGCGTTTTACGGCGTGATCATCGTGTCGATGGCGCTCGGCATCATCGCGAACTTCATGCACCTCGACCCGATCAAAGGGCTCATCTACGCCGCGGTGGGGAATGGCATCATCGCGCCGTTCATCCTCTTCTTCGTCGTGCGTCTCTCAAGCGATCGGAGCCTCATGGGCGAGTACGCGAATCATCCATTCGTTTCATTCATGGGATGGGTCACTATCGGAGTCATGACGCTCTCAGGCGTCGCCGCCATTGCTTCGCTCTGGTGGTAAGCTAGGCATATGGAACAGAAACCGATTTCAGAGCTGATGAACCTTTCGGGGAAAGTCGCCATCGTGACCGGCGGCGCGATGGGCATCGGCTTTGCGATCGCGAGCCGGCTCGCGGAAGCGGGCGCGAAAGTGCTCATTGCCAATCTGAACGAGGGGAAATCTGCAGCCGCCGCCGCCGCGCTCAAAGAGCGCGGCTGGAACGTTTCCTCGACGGTCGCCGACGTTTCCGTCGAAGCACAAGTCGAGGCGATGGTCGCAAAAGCAGTCGCTGAGTTCGGCGGCGTCGATATTCTCGTCAACAATGCCGGCATCTATCCGGAGAAGCTCGTGATGGAGTCGACGAAAGAAGATTTCGAAAAAATTATCCACGTGAATCTCCTGGGCGCATTTTTCGCAGCAAAAGCCGCAGCAAAGCAGATGATCGCACAGGGCAGGGACGGGAAGATCATCAATATCACGTCCATCGACGCGCTGCACCCCTCCTCCGTCGGCCTCGCTTTCTATGACGCTTCGAAGCACGGCCTCTGGGGCTTCACGAAGAATCTTGCGCTTGAGCTTGCGCCCCATAACATCTGGGTCAATGCGATCGCGCCGGGCGGTGTCCTTACTCCCGGGACAGGACTCGGGAAGCCCGTCGACCCGGCTCTTGCGGCAATGATGGAACCGTTTCTGAAGAAGATTCCCATGTGCCGTATAGCGGATGCCGATGAGATCGGCAAGGTCGCGCTTTTCCTCGCCTCGGACCTTTCCTCTTACATGACCGGCTCCCAGATCGTGGTCGACGGCGGCGTACTGCTTGCATAAAATCTCCTCTATTGTATATTGAACGCATCGGCCCCTGCGGCCATTTTTATTTATATGGAAATCAGAAACATTGCAATTATCGCGCACGTGGACCACGGGAAGACCGCGCTTACTGACGCTATCCTCAAGCAGACCGGAGCGTCGCCCGAGGGCACCTCGATGGACTCCAATGCGCTCGAGCTCGAGCGCGGTATTACCATTTACGCCAAGAATGCGGCGGTTGAGTACAAAGGCACGAAGATCAACATCGTCGACACACCAGGTCACGCGGACTTCGGCAGCGAAGTCGAGCGCGTGCTGCGTTCGATTGACTCCGTGTTGCTCGTCGTCGACGCGCAGGAAGGGCCGATGCCGCAGACCCGTTTCGTATTGAAGAAGTCGCTCGAGCTCGGCTTGAAGCCCATCGTCGTGCTCAACAAGATCGACAAGCCAGCGGCGAATCCGGCTCGCTCCGAGGAGCAGGTGCTCGAGCTCTTCCTCGAACTCGGTGCTTCCGATGAGCAGTCGAACTTTCCGGTCATCTATTCGATTGGCCGCGAAGGTATCGCGATCAAGAATCTTACCGATGAGAAGAAAGATCTCACGCCGCTCCTCGACCTCATCCTCGAAAAGGTGCCGCCGGCAAACCTCAATGCCGATGCCGAGGCGCCGCTCATGCTTCAGCCGTTCAACCTCGCATACGACAACTTCATGGGTCGGCTCGCGGTCGGCCGCATCTACGCGGGCACCGTCCGCCCCAATCAGAACGTTTTCATAAAAAAGCCGGACGGCGAAGTGCGTACGGGCCGCACTACGAAGGTCTTTACCTTTAAGGGTCTCGAACGCGTCGAAGCGACGGAGGCGAAAGCGGGCGACATTGCGCTCATCGCCGGCCTTCCCGACATCTACATCGGCGAGACAGTCACGACGAACGAAGCGGCGGCGCCCCTGCCGGCCATCGCGGTGGACGAGCCGACAATCGCGCTCAACTTCCTCGTCAACAATTCTCCGTTTGCCGGGAAAGAAGGGAAGTACGTGACCAGCCGCCAGATCCGCGACCGGCTCATGAAAGAGCTCGAAGTGAACGTCGGCCTCAAGATCGATTTCGGAACCGCAGAGTCGTTCCGCGTGTCCGGTCGCGGCGAGCTTCACATTGCCGTGCTTCTCGAGAACATGCGCCGCGAGGGTTACGAGCTCCAAGTCTCTCAGCCGCAGGTCATCATCCGCGAAGAGGGTGGCGTGAAGCTCGAGCCGTATGAAGAGGTCATCATCGATACGCCGTCGGAATTTCAGGGCGCCGTCATCGAGAAGCTCGGCGTTCGCGCATTCGTCTTGCAGAATCTCACGCAGTACGGCAACATCGTGCGCCTTACACTCGAAGGTCCGACCCGCGGTCTCCTCGGCTACAAGAACATGTTCATCATCGATACGAAGGGCGAAGGCATTCTTTCCTCGCGCGTGCTCGGCTTCAAGCCGTATGCAGGAGAAATCAAGAAGCGTCAGGTCGGCTCGATGATCTCAATGGCGACCGGCAAAGCGCTCGGCTACTCGCTTTGGTACCTCCAGGATCGCGGACAGCTCTACATCAAGCCAGCGACGGAAGTGTATGAGGGCATGGTCATCGGCAACACGTCGAAGGGCGAAGAGATGCAGGCGAATCCGACGAAGGGGAAGAACCAGTCGAACGTCCGCTCTTCGGGCATGGACGAAGCGCTCACCCTGGTGCCTATCTTCGACCTCACGATTGAGCGCGGCATGGAAATCATGTCAGATGACGAGTATCTCGAGATCACGCCGAAGTCAGTCCGCCTGCGCAAACAGTATCTCTCTGAAACCGAGCGGGCGAAAGCGCGTCGGTAAGGTTTTCATAGGAGGGCATAGATACGCCGCGAAAAATTCCAAGGTTCGACCTTGGATTTTTGTATAAAAAAAGGCACCGGATGCGCGTTGCGCGTCCGGTGCCCATCGTCAGACCTTCTTGTTGGGGTCTTCTCGGTTCAATCCCCACTGAGCGAGGATATTGCCGATTAAGGTCGCTCTTTCTCCTGGGTTGAGGCTTTTAGGCGCGGTCTTCACGAGAACCGAGACCAGGTCGGCAAGTCGCGCGAGTGCGTGTATCGGGACATGGCGAAAAGTCTTTCGGAACTCCTGTATGGCCGAAAGATCGCTCCGCTCCATCCTTTCTTGTGGATCAAAAGCGACCACGCAGCCGATAAGAACCCCGCCCGCTTTGAAAGACCTCGCGGCTTCAATGACTTTTGCCGTCATCGTATCGCAGACGATCAGCACTTGTTTCCCCTTGAGGGATAGGTTTCCATCTTGGGTGTGGCGATAGTAGTCGATGCCACCGCCGAGTTCTTGAGTGACGGCTGCTGCCAAAGGAAGATCCTCTTTCGTCGGAGCGAAGATGAGATCCGGACAGAGTTTTTCTGTGCGGATTGCCTCAGCATACTTTTTGGCGAAACACTCCATCTCGATGGGGCAGAAAGAGTAGAACCGAATTCGTCCCCCCGGAAGCTGCAGTCCTTTCGGAGAGAGTGTGAGATTCCCCGTGGCCATGAGTTCCACGATGAAATCCTCTTTCACGGGGTCACCTTGAGGTTTCGGATCGGACGGTGCTTTACCTATCAATATGGTGGATACCATGCAATCTCCTTTCAGTGCGTGCTGGTTGTTTTAGAGCAGCGTGATTACCTCCGGAATCCGGCTAATCACTGCGGCGACTGTACCAAAAATGTCAATAATTCGCAAACGCGCGGATTGAATCATGCTGTTGCGTATGAAAAATGACGGGCCGCGATCAGGTGATCGCGGCCCGTAGAATTCTCACAGCCGGCTGCGCTTGTTTTCCTGTTCAAGGAACTCGCGCCCATGACCGACGTTCGTATTGATCGGAATTCCTTTTGAACAGGGGCCGAAGCGCTTGCAGTCATCTTCGCTCAGCGTCTGCATGTCGATACGAGCAAGAGCTACGAGCTTCGGAACATTGCCGACATCTGCCTTGGTAACTTTGCCGCGATTGCAGAGCGCGCCGACGCCGACGACCGTTCCGCCGCTATCTCGAACAGCTTTGACCACTCCTCTGACGGAGGCGCCGGTGTTCAGTACATCTTCCACAACGAGGACGTTATTCCCCGCGACGTACTTTTCGTAGTCGCGGCCGATGATGAATTCCCCGGTTTCGCAGAAGCATCGCCGTCCTTTTTTGTCGGGATCGAGAACAACGATGGTTTTCTTTTCTGCGTACACGCTGAACACTTCTCGTCCGGTGATCTCGGTAAGATGTTCCGCAATCAGTTGGGACATGGTAACGGCGCCGACTGCCGGAGCGATGACCGTTTTTATATCATCGTCCTGAAACCATCGGGCTATTTCGAGACAGAGTCTCGCAGTCTCTCGAGGATGCGGGAAAACCGCATTCTTATTGATGTACTGCGTGCCGTGCTTCCAAGATTTGTAGACGAAATGACCCTCGAGGATCGCTCCGGTCGAGCGGAGAATTTCCATAACAGGGCGCTCAAGCATCGTACACCTCCTTATTTCGTAAATATTGTGTGCTATCTACACCGAGCCTATTCTTTTTAGGGATGCAGGTCAAATAAAAGGAAAGGGCTCGCATCGAAATGCGAGCCCTGTTCACGCTTTCTGTCATGACTCACGCTGTGATCAGTATTTGATCAACCCACTCGTTAGCCAGGTCGCAGATATCAGCATTGACCTCCTCAAGCTGTTCTCGTTCCCATCGCGCACCGAAGGATGAATTCCACCCGGGAATAAACCATCCTCTCTTGATTAGTTTTGTTTGGAAGAGGGGATAATAGAATTCCTCAAGAATGGGCATGTAATATTGCCCGGCTCGAGAAGGGTCCGAATCTTGCCATCGCTTCCGAAAAAAGAAAATCCGTTCCTCGTAAGGCACTTGGCTGAAAATGGGCCGGCCGACCTTTTTAAGAGTCTCGATAGTGGCCTCAAAGACTCTTAAATTTTCTTCAGAGCTTCCTCGGCCACCAGTACTAATCGGTCCGCAGACAACCTCGCCCCCTTTTGGAAATTTTTGCAGTTCAGCGGCAGCGATCTGTACGAGTTCCGTAAGAGAGTTCGTTTTGGCACATTCTCGCAGTAACCACTCCATATCGGTACTCTGGTGCATACACGTCTCCTTTCCTATGAGTGTGAGCCATCCACAGCGAGCCTAGTCTTTTTAGGGGCGTGGGTCAAGTAGAAGCCGCAGCTTTCGCTTATGGACTAGCTTGTATACTGAGAGAATGATTGTCTTGATATTTGCGAAGTATACTTTTATCTAATATATGGAATACAAGAAAGTACGGAACATGTCTGAGTCCGAAGCGGCATACTTGGCGGGGCTGATTGATGGGGAAGGCACTGTAACACTTACAAGGCGAGAAAGAAATGCTCAGCGAACACTAACTATCACTATCGCCAATACTGAGCGTGTACTTCTCGAATATTCGCTCAGTGTAATTGGAGCCGGTGTGATTTCGTCTAAACGGGTCCAGAAGATGAATCACACTCCTTCGTTCGCATATAGAATAACAGGACGACAGGCTCTTTCCGTGTTGCAGCAAATATTCCCTTTCTTGCGCTCGTATAAGAAAGAGCGCGCCGAATTTGCATTGACTGAATATATCAATGTTACCCCGCGAAATGGACGATACGATCAAATCCTATTGAAGAAGAAGTGGGAGTTTGACAATAGATTTCTGCGCATAACCGCAAAGCAAACAGCACTCTCAAAGTGAGAGTGCTGTTTGCTAAAGCTGTGGAGGCGGCGGAAATCGAATCCGCGTCCGAATCTGTTTATGAAAGCGCTTCTACGACGCATAGTCAGCGTTATCTTTAAGGCAGGATGCGAAGAACGCAGACGAAACCATTCCTGCCCGATCCCTTATCTAGATGTGCCGGACGGGATTCCGGACATCGATCCTATAGATGATTCCACCCCGGCCTCTGGCTATAGGAGCCCGAGAGGTGAGATGTCGCTTGGCGAGGTGCGGTTAGGCAGTCGCGAAAGCGAACGAGAAGTCCTTCATACCGAAGTACGGGGACTTCACGCTTGCTAGAGTGTTCTTTGCAAGTATGTTTTCCCGCCAGATTAAAGTGTTGGGCGGGAGTGCACTGCGTCGCACGTCTTTCAAGGAACAAACCGTCAAAGCCGGTCACCCCCGGAGAGAGCAGGATACCATTCCCGCGCTTTCCGTGACTGATCGCACTAGCGGTTTTTCAACACTCGTCCGACTTCGCGCATCGCATCGCGCTTTTTCAAGTCTTCGCGGCGATCGGCTTTGCCTTTGCCGCGGACGATAGCGATGCGCGCCTTCACGAATCTGCCACTAGTATATACCTCAAGAGGCACGATTGTCAACCCTTTCTTCGACTCTTTATCGGCGAGCAGCGCTATTTCTTTCTTCGCGAGCAGGAGTCGACGCGCCCGTTCGGGATCGTAGCTTTTCGGCATGTTCGCCGCTTGGTACGGCGGAATCGTCATGCCGACGATGAATGCTTCGCCGCCGCGCACCACCACCCGCGAGCCTTCGAGCGAGCCGAGGCTGCCGCGAAGCGCCTTTACCTCCTGACCGAGCAGCTCGATACCCGCCGAGAAGGTCTCGAGTATTTCGTAGAGCATATGCGCTTTCTTGTTTTTGATGAGGGTCATGAGGGTGGCGAAATGAGGGTAGTGACTTTCTCTTCTCGCATACGCAGAGTATACCCAGCACTCACGCATTGGTATATAGGTTGGGATTGAAAAATGGAAGTTACAAAAAGTGAGTGCTAGGGTATAGTACTTTCATGGCAACTGCATCCCCAAAAAAGCCGAAAGTCGTACCTGCAAGCAAACAGGGAAAGAAACCTGTAGCACCGTTCCTGGGGCGGCGCGGTCTGAAAATGCTCTTCGGCGGTCCGTCATTTTTCGGTAATCTCGCGACGACCGTTCTCATATTCTTGCTTCTCATGAGCGCGTACTCGCTTGTCGAGAGTCTCAGTAAGCCGAGTACCGACGTGCCGCTCTCGGTCGTCGCGGCCGATGTTGCAGCAGGGAAGATACGCGAGATTACCGTAAACGGCGATTCGCTCGATCTCATCTACACTGACGAAACCACGAAGACCTCGCGCAAAGATCCGTCCGCGGGCCTTCCGGAGACGCTCGCGACCTATGGCGTGACGCCGGCAGAGCTTGCGAAAGTGTCAATTACGATACAAGGACAATCCGGATTCCAGTTCTGGTTCCTCATGCTTGCGCCGGTCTTGATCCCGATCCTTTTCATTGCATTCCTCTTCTGGTTCCTCTCGCGACAGGTAAAGGGCGCGGGCATGCAGGCCTTCAGTTTCGGGCAGTCGAAAGCGCGCATCACGGATCCCGCTGATTCCGCGCAGCGCGTTACTTTTGCTGACGTCGCTGGCGCGCGCGAGGCGAAAGAGGAGTTGCTCGAGATTGTCGACTTCCTCAAGAATCCGAAGAAGTTCCTCGATATCGGCGCGCGGATTCCGAAAGGCATCATCTTGATGGGCGCGCCAGGCACCGGCAAGACGCTGCTTGCGCGTGCGGTCGCTGGTGAAGCGGGTGTGCCATTCTTCTCGATCTCGGGCTCCGAGTTCGTCGAGATGTTCGTCGGCGTCGGCGCTTCCCGCGTGCGCGACCTCTTCCAGGTGGCGAAGAAGGCCGCGCCCTCGATTATCTTCGTCGACGAGATCGACGCGGTCGGGCGCGTGCGCGGTGCGGGAATGGGCGGCGGCAATGACGAGCGCGAGCAGACGCTCAATCAGATCCTCGTCGAGATGGATGGCTTTGAACCGAATGAAAAAGTCGTGGTCATGGCGGCGACCAATCGTCCTGACGTGCTCGATCCGGCCTTGCTCCGCCCTGGGCGCTTCGACCGTCGCGTAACGATCGATCTTCCGGATCGCCGCGACCGCGAGGAAATCTTGAAGGTACATGCGCGCAAGAAGCCGCTCGGCCCGGATGTCGCGCTCGCGGTCATCGCGGAACGCACGCCCGGTTTCTCCGGTGCCGAGCTCTACTCGCTTATGAACGAAGCCGCGATCCTCGCTGCGCGCGAGAACCGTACGGAAGTTACGCAGTACGACCTCATCCGTTCGATTGAGAAAGTGATGCTCGGTCCGGAGCGGAAGTCCCACCTGCTCACGAAGAAAGAGAAAGAGCTCACGTCGTATCACGAAGCCGGGCATGCACTCGTCTCTTCGGTACTTCCGAATGCCGATCCGGTGCACAAGATTTCCATCATCAGTCGCGGGCGGGCAGCGGGCTATACGCTGAAGCTGCCGTTTGAAGACAGGAAGATGCAGTCGAGAAAGCAATTCCTCGACGATATCGCGGCGACGCTCGGCGGCTACGTCGCTGAAGAGATGCTCTTCGACGACGTGACGACGGGCCCCAGCAACGATCTCATGGTCATAACGGCGCTCGCGCGCGACATGGTCGTGCGCTATGGCATGAGCGAGAAGCTTGGACCGATCGCGTTCGGCGAGCGCCAGCTCGGGAACGAGCCGTACTCCGAGCATGTCGCGATGCAAATCGATGCCGAAGTCGCACGCATCATCGACGAGGCGAAAATGCGTGCAAAGAAAGTCATTAGCGAACATCGCAAAGTCCTCGACGCTATCGCAAAGGAACTCATCGAGAAGGAGACTATCGAACGCGACGAGTTTGAAAAAATTCTGATTGCCAACGGCATCACGCCGAAGAAGCGGGAAGAGGAGGGCATCACGATCGCGCCCATCGTCCCCGGCATCGTCGCATAAACGTTTAGTCCACCCGCTTGGACTCGAACCAAGGACCCTCGAGGTATAAGCTCGATGCTCTAACCAACTGAGCTACGGGTGGAAGTCAGAAAACATTTCGCACTTTCATACTCTAGCGCACGACTACTCTAAATGCATCTCGCTCGATTATAGGACTCTTTATTTATCCTTGATTGTTCGGGGACTCAAGACCTTGTGGGTGTACCATGAAATACACATAGAAATTATGTCGAAAGTTCATTTTTTAAAGACAGCGCTTAAGGATTATAAAGTCGGAGCGCTTACCCCGAGCTCTAATTTCGTTGTGAAGCAGATTTTAAAAAATCTTCCACATCACTCGCGCGCGTGCATCGTCGAATACGGGGCAGGGGACGGCGTCATCACCAAGGCGCTTTTGGAACACATGCCCCACGACGGCACGCTCGTGGTCATCGAGATGAATCCGCATTTCGTCGCGCTCCTCAAGAAGATCCATGATCCGCGACTACAAGTGATACACGGAAACGTCGTGAAGATCTGCAAAGATCTTTCCGATTTGAAACTTCCGCGCATCGATGCCGTCGTCTCCGGCATCCCGTTCTCCTTTCTTCGTTCAAACGAGCGGCATCTGATCGCAAGCCAGACGTTCGAGAATCTTTCGGAGCACGGCCGCTTCATTTTATATCAGATTTCCCCGCTCATGCTTCCGTACCTCAAAAGATATTTTAAGAAAAAAGTAGACCTCTCACTCGAGGTCCGCAATTTCCCGCCGTACTTCATCATGGTCGCGGAAAAATAATTTGTACGCACAAAGACTATGCCTATTGCACTAGTATTGACAATCAGAGACGTATATGTATATAATTCACTTTAGAAAATCCAACAACCAAGGAGGGTATCATGGAGAAAAACGAAATCGTAATCGAGGGTATAACGTCAAAGCAAGTAGAGGCTTTTCTCGATGACACCATACAGTTGGCCTGGACCTCGCTCGACTCCTACCATATCCTCCGCTGCCTGTTTGGGATCGGAGCATACCGCTCTACGCACCTCAATCTCGAAGATGTCAGGACCGAATTCGGTCCTGCGAAGGTCGAGCGGGCCTTCTGGGAGGTCAGTGCATACGGGCGAGGCTTCAGGGGCTAAAACACCACAAACCACTAACACGACGAGCTGTGTGCTCGTCGTTTTGTATTCCGTCCCTGCCTTTATAGAGATAAGGGTGATTGCATAATTATTCCAAATGTATGTCGCGGTCGGCGGCGAGGGCGCGGAGCGCGAGGACGGGATGATTTTTTAATTCGGGATCTTTTGCAATGAGTCGTGCCGCTTCGGTGCGCGCCGCTTCCACGAGCTTGATATTTTTCAGCGCTTCCATTGCGATGTCGGAGACGCCCCACTGCTTGCCACCGACGAGCTCGCCGGCGCCGCGCAAAGCGAGGTCGTATTCTGCGAGCTCGAAGCCGTTCTTTGCAGTCGTAAAGGCTTTCATGCGGTCTCGGGTTGTCTGGCCAAACGATTCTGGCAAAGCGAAGCAGTACGACTGATGCGTGGAGCGGAGGAC